>JAQXZA010000045.1 GCA_029226955.1 Clostridia bacterium
ATTCCCAATCAAATGGGATATAGGGTGTGCGTTGCACCCGTTTGTAGTAAACATAGCTTAAACTATGTTGAACAATAAAGAAAAATATTTTTAATAAAATCTTTTATAAATTTTATTGTTTTTAATATTTTTTATAACGTACTGCTTAATCATTGCCTTTACCTCGCTGAGCTTAAGCTCCTCATCACAGCCGATTGAAATTGTGCCGTCCTCAACTGTGAAGTATGCCGCATAGATTTTGCCGTTCTCCATTTTAAGCGTTACCTTGCAGTCGCCGATGTTGATTTTCTTAATCTCATAATCTCCGAATAAACCTGTGTTGTCGCCCTTGACTGCACTCTTGCGTATTGCGATTATATGAAATTCGTCCTTTGCAATCTGAATTTCAATCATTCCCTTGTAGGCAAGAATTGTGCTTTGTGAGTACTCGGGAACTTCAAACCTGACGCCTGAAATTTTCTGTGCATCTTCAATAGTCTTACACTCTGTAAACGGTGTAGGCATTCCATCGGTGTAGTCGATATATTCCGAAGCTGATGTCTTAGCCGTATCGGGTGTTGAGGTCTTGGAATTTGTGAGTGCCGAGCAAGTGATACAAACTGTTGTTGCGATTGACGCTGTAACTACTGCTGCTGTGATTATTGCGATTACTCTGTTCTTTGTGTTTTTCATTTTTGATTTACTCCTTTAAATTTAAAATATTTTGTTGTGCCGTTTGGCTTTATGAAACTTGTTTTTGATTTGCTATTTGTAATATATCATATTAAATATGACAACATACTGACAAATTTCAAAATTTTTATTTTTTACTCGTCTTGGTTTTGTTCCCTTGACTGTAACTAAAGTATATCAGACAGAATATGACAAAATATGGACAAAAATTCAAGCTTATTTTGAATTTTTGTAATTTAATAAATTTCCCTTTTAATTTATTGATCGCTATATATCAAATAGCTGTCACTGAAAGGTATTTTATAGTTAACATTGTAATTTTTATTCATTATAATAGTATTCAGGTAATATTTAAGTAAATAAATCATTTTTAGAAACGGAGAGATGTTAATTTGAAAAAAGTTGTAAAATGCAGTGTTTGTCTTATGGCTTTTATTATGCTGCTGTTCACATTCGTTGGCTGTTCAAAAGAAAACAGGCAGATAGAACTGGGAAAATATTATCTTAACGGCGATACATCACAAAGATATATTGAATTTTATGAGAATGAGCAGTTTGCACTGATGAATTTTGACGGTCTTGAATTTGCAAAAACTATTTTTGAGCCAGAACATATGGATAATGATGTATATTATCAACATTTCGCAACTCCTGTTATAAATAGTATTAATAAGAAGATTTCATACAAATATGATGAAGATGCTTCTGAATACACTTTTTCTTTTATGGGATTGGAAGATATATCTTGTACACCTTTTACTTATTCCGCAACCGGAGATTCACCGGTAGTAACTTTGGCAGAGCAGGAATATATTTTGGTGAAATAAGCAATAAAAGTGTGCAATTACAGAATTGCACACTTTTGTTTAATGAAAGGAGTTTTTTATGATAAAGGTTTTGGATATAAAGAAAACTTATTATGACGGTGAAATAAAGTGTGAGGCTCTCAAAGGCGTTTCATTTGATATACCTGACGGACAGTTTGTAAGTATTGTCGGAAAATCAGGAAGCGGAAAATCAACGCTTATGCATATGCTTGGAGCTTTGGATAATCTAACCGAAGGACAAATTTTTGTCGGAGAAGATGAAATATCAAAGCTGGATTCAAGGCAGAGTGCAAAATACAGAAACAAAAAAATAGGATATATTTTTCAGTCTTTTTTTCTTGAACCTACATATACAGTTTTTAAAAATGTGGAAATGCCTATGATTATCGGCGGAGTACCAAAGTCGGAAAGAAAAAAACGGGTTGAAAAAGCACTTGAAACGGTAGGTCTTTTGCCGAAAATAAAAAATAAAGCAAACAAACTTTCAGGCGGTGAAAAACAAAGAGTAAGCATTGCAAGAGCTATTGTCAATGATCCTGATATTATTCTTGCTGATGAACCGTGCGGAAATCTTGATACACAAAACAGTGCTAATATTATGGCTCTTCTCCGTGAACTTGCAAAATCAGGAAAAACGGTAATTCTTATTACTCATAATCCTGATGACGCAAAGAAAACAGACAGAATAATTACTCTTGTTGATGGGTTGGTGGTATCTGATGCACTTGTTTGATTGTTTTTCTATTGCGGTTGATGAGTTTAAAAAGTCGTTTAAAATAATTATACTGTTTTTTATTATTCTGATTATGATTTATTCAATAATCATTTCAATCCTGTCATTTTCAAATGCAATAGGTGACGCACTATCTTCGGAAATAAACAGAATTTACGCTCAAAATGATGTAGCGTTAAGATATACGGGAATTTCTGAAAATGATATAGATTTTTTAAAAAGTCGTAATGTAAAATGTGTTACAGGAAATAATATGGCTATGAGGCAAATTACTGAAAATTCATCAGTTTCAAATGAAAAAATGCTTTCATCGGATTTCAAACCAACAATAGCTATATTGCCTGTGTATATTTCGCAATCCCCTGAATTAAATCCTGATAGTCTTACAATAGATGATATGATAATTTCAGGCAGAGTCTGGAATGATTCCGATAATAAGGCAAACAGTGACGGTTCTTTTAACTTCTGGTCAAATTCCGACTTTGTTCAGACATTTGAATTAGAAATCGGAGATATTGTCGATTTTAAAACTTCTTTTTCAGATAAGACAATAAAGCTCAGGCTTACAGGTATTTATAATGCCGATTTAATGTCAAAGACAGTATTAGATGATGTAAACAATGGAGAAGGGTTTATGTATGATTACATAATGCCTATCGGAGTTGGTTACAATCTGTTGGAAAACAGCGAATATACCAAAAGATGTCAGGGAAGCGTATATCTTAATACTCCGTCTGATATTCTTACAATAAAATCACAGATATTGGATTATGGTATCAATATTGCAGGCATAGAAACGCTTGAAGACCTTATGGGATCGCTTACAATGATTACAAATACCTTTACCTCGATAGCAGCAATACTTATGGCAACGGTTACATTGATAATATACGAAATGACTTCAATGATACTGTCCTCACGAAAATCATTTATGGGAACGCTTTGTGCAATAGGTGCAGATGACAGAATACTTACAGGTATTTTCGGAGTAATTATAGAGATAGTAATTTTTATATCAGTAATAATCAGCAGTGTTCTTTCTGTACTTATGAATAATTACATTTCAACGATTGTATGCAGTTTGTTTGGGTTTGAAAATCTGTATGTAAACTTTGACCCTATGTCACCAATTATTGCATTTGTTCTGTCAAATTTATTTATGCTCATTCCTTTGTTCCTTATGAACAGAAAAATAAAGAAACAGGATACTGTCAGCCTAATAACAAACAAGGAGTGATAAATTTGAAACTGAATGAATGTATCGGTCTTTCGTGGTACAATATTACTACAAGGAAAAAAACATCTTTACAGATTTTTTTGTGTTTCTTTATAGTTGGTACAATTATAACATCTATACTTTTATATTCTGATACATTAAGAAATGAATTAAAATCCATTTCATTGAAAAATATGTCGCAAAGCTATGTTAAGATCGAGTTCACCAACAATTTTAAAGACAGTGACTCTGATGATGAATGGACAAAGTTTAAAAAAGAAACATTTGCTGTATATTCAGAAAACCTTATGGAAAAATTGTCATCAATCAATAATATATGTGATGTACAGTTGTATAGAAACCTATTGATGTCCGACTCAAAAAATGAAATTGTTAATGGCAAAGAAACTGAGGTTATTTATGACTTCGGTCTTACTACTACAAAATTAAATATAGGCGGAAAAATTTACAGCCCTAATACTAATATATTGATGTACGAAACGGATCAAACTAAAAAGAGCTTTGCGGTTAAATGTGTAAATACGAACCATTCTATGTTTTCTGATATTGAACTGTCTGAATACGAACTCAAAAACGGAAATAAAGATATTTTTCTTTGCGGAGGAGAACTGACCGGAGAAAATCAGATTATTATTTCCGAAAAAATATTAAAACTGTTCGGAATAAATCCTGAGGATTCAGAAAAACTTTTAGGTAAAAAATTAAGTATAATTGTAAATGCGTATATAGGAGAGAATACACAGGAAATGCCCTATATTAAGGATTATACAATATGTGGGGTTCTGAAAAAGGAATATTTTAAATTATCAAGAAGTATGACTTATGACTCACTTTTTATAATACCCTTTAATATGGAAGATCTTCCTGATGAAACACATTTTTTCGCCAATCTTAATGCAAAAAACTTTGCGGATATTGAATCAATAAAGCAAGATGCCGAAGTAAAAAGCGGTGTTCATTGTGAAACATCAGAAATGCTTGCATCATATCTTCTTCTTGAAAAACAGAATATTCTTACGAATAATGTTTTTATTATTATCGGTTCAATAATAACTGTTGCTATTATGATGTTTATTGTTTTACTTTTTATGTTTACAGTAAATAATAAAAGTTCATATTTTGGTCTTTTAAAGTCAATAGGAATGTCAAATATGAACATATTTACTGTTCTTTTATTCGAGATGCTGATAATATTTTCTCTCTCTTATGTAATATCTTCTTGCTTATCATATATTATTGTATCACAAGTTCTGAATATAATTGCCGATATATCAGGTATGGTAATAATAAATATTACATTTGAAAGTGTAGTTAATGCTTTACTGGAAAGTTTTTCACTAACAGTTGTACTGATAATAATAATGACTTTGGTAGTTTCATTCAATATAAGAAAAACAAACGCTACTGATTTACTCAAAGTATGAGTGAGTAAACTTAATGAATTTTGCCCCCTGATTCTCTGAATAAAGTATAGAGAATCAAGGGGCTTTAATTTTTGGCTTAGTTTATATATTATTGGTCAGGTCGTTGATAATTTCTCCTGCAATTATCAGTCCCGCAACGGAAGGTACAAAAGCTGTACTTCCCGGAACTTGTCTTCTTTGTGTACATTTCCTGGCAGTTCCGGGCGGACAAATACAATTTGTACGACAGCTTATTGACATATCATCAATAGGTGTGATTGGCTTTTCTTTTGAATAAACTACTTTTAATTTTTTAATTTTTCTTTTTCTTAATTCATATCTCATAACACGAGCAAGGGGGCAAACGGAAGTATTATAAATATCGTCAACTTCAAATCGTGAAGGGTCTTTTTTATTTCCGGCACCCATTGAACTGATTATCGGAGTATTACATTCCTCAGCCTTTACAACAAGTTCAATTTTTCCTGTTACGCTGTCAATCGCATCTACAATATAGTCGTATATTGTAAAATCAAATTCTGATGAAGTTTCAGGTGAATAAAAAGTTTTATATGTTTCAATTTTTATATCGGGATTTATATCTGTCAGCCGTTCTTTTGCGACATCAACTTTAAATTTACCGACAGTTTTTCTTGTTGCAAAAATTTGTCTGTTAATATTTGTCAGACAAATTCTGTCATCATCAATCAAATCTATTGCACCCACTCCACTTCGTGCAAGTGCTTCTGCGGTATAACCGCCTACTCCGCCTATGCCGAATATTGCAACCCGTGATTTACTGAGTTTTTCCATTGCGTCTTTTCCATAAAGTAATTCTGTTCTTGAAAATTGATTAAGCATTTTATCTGACATTTATCATAGAGAAATAATTTTCCCTGATGAGTTCTCCTTTTACAGACTCTGCGTTAAGGTCTGGTTGTTGCCCTTAACACAGGATTACAATACATCAGTATTGTCTTTTCTGAAAAAATTATAACATCAATCTATTTGCCGTGTCAATGTATAAGTCAGCATTGTGTTGAAATAAATAAAGACAGCAGAAGAAAATTTGATTTACGCTTTTTCCTCTGCTGTCTTGTTATTAATCCTATTTGCTAAACAGTTTACTAAAATGGACAATTATAAATGTACTCTCCTTTCATATTTTTTGTGTTTGAGAAATTTTTTTTATTAGTCAAACAATGATTTAAACCATTCTGTCCATTGAACAATGAATGTTCCCATTCTCTTTTCCCCCTCTCGTTTGTTTCTATATTTATCTTATCATACCGACTATGACAACTTGTGGACAGGAATTGGTGTTTTTGAAAATTTTTTGAATTTATTATACCTGACTGATAAAAGATATTTATTCCTGATAGATATAACAAGCTCCCCCACTTATAGAGGTGAGGGAGTTTGTCACTTTGGTTATGCTTTTATAAATTTCATATCTCTGATATTATAAATATCACGTTATCTGGTGATTTTTATCTTTTTGGAACTGCTCCAAGATGAATAATACTTTTTATCTGAAAGATTTTTATATGCTCGTACACGTACATAATATGTACTTCCTTTTGTGAGGTTGGAAATGATTTTTGAAACAGAAGACGCTCCATTCACATATACGCTCTTATTTCCGCTCGAAAAACGGCTGTTGGTAGAGTACTGAATAACATATCCTGAGGCTTTGCTGTTTTTTGACCAATTAACTGTCATTCTGAGTCTGGAAGTATTGGTAACACTATAAAGGCTTACACCTGTTAAACGAACCATTTTTTGACCTGTATAACTACTTAATACAGAACCTGAATATGCTCTTACAGCATAAGTATAAGTTGTACTGTTATTTGATTTTACAGATGTATCAGTAAAACTGAATGTGCTGTTGCCGGAAATTGTTTTAATTCTGGTATAATTGCCTGAGCCGGTTTTTCTGTATATGTTATAACCTGATGCACCATTAACTTTATTCCATTTTATATTAATTCCGCTTGAAATATTAGAAACTGTTACGGAAGGTTGTTCCAGACGTTTGATTGTTTTTCCCTTAGAATCATATTGGCTGGTGTAACGTTTACCGTCAGATGAAATGCAACAAACAGTATAACTATAACTTGTACCGCTTTTGACATTTTTATCCGTATAAGATGTAGATTTTGTATCAGCGACTTTTGTCCAACTGCCTGAGCCAACTTTGCGGAACACACGATATTTTTCTGCACCTGATACTTTGTCCCACTTGATTGATATACCGGAATATGAATTTGATACGCCGGTAATCGAAGGTGTATTTAACATATTGGTAACTGTTCCTACTTTCAGTTTATGTATAACACCTTTATTGCCGTTTAATACAGCATATCCTCTTAAATAATAGGAAGGTTCGGTTTCTATCTCAGTATCACCAATATATCCTGCTGTTGTCCAATAAATATAACCATCTTTATAAATAGGGTCTTCATGTGCTGTAAGACGTGTTTTGCTCATCGGTGTAGCTTTTTGTATTATCATACCATCTGCGGATAAAACCATATAATAGCTTTGTACAAAGACATCGTTTTTGAGTACTTCCCATAATACTACAATCCTGCCGTCATCTGTTGCAACAACCTGAGGATTGCTTACGGTGTAATTTGAGCTATAATTTGTCAGCCATTTTACGCCGTTATCCGTACAAGAATCATAGCTGCTTGTTCCTGTACGTTTGCCTGAACCGGAAATTGTACGTGTAGTGCCTACCATTTGAATAAACAAATTCTGATTTTCTTCTAAGGCATTTGAATCCATAGATTTTGCGGAAGAACTAACCAAATATACATTTCCTCCCGCTTCAACCACTCCTCCAAGCCATGCATTGATATAGTTTTGTCCTAAATCACCGTAAAAATGGAAAGGTGTAGATGACTTTTTATTGCAGTCCGCAAATGCAACATCAAAGCCACGTGGATAAGCATCTCCTTTGTTTACAAAGCAAATACCGCCGCCGCTTAATTTCAATACACGCTGGTCAAGCGAATGGCTGACATAATTGCTGTAAATATTACATTTTTTCATATCAGACGTATCCACACATAAAATATCATTTGACTGATGACCGTTATACATCTCTCTGCCATAATTGCAAATCAATATACCGTCATTATTGATTATAGTTGAACAGTTTCCCGCATCAAAAGGATAACGAGTTTCCCATGAGTCAGAACCACCGGTTGTTTTATATGTTGCAGTCTTTATATGTGTTCCGTTATAAGAATATTTGGAAACTGCCATAGTAACGACACCGCCGTTACCTTTTGTATCATTTTGTCCCCATACGATATAGTAATAGCCGTTTTTGTCTGTTACTACATCTCCAAGAAGTGCATACTTTTTACTTATTTTTATTGTGGAAACAAATTTCATATTAGTTGTATATCTGTCAAAATAAATATCATTTCCGTTTTCATATACAATGGTATAGTATCCTTTATAGTCAAAAAAATGAGTCAGCTCACTTACTGAACCATAATCACCGTGATAACATTGTATGAGTAAATCATAATTATCATATTTGACATAAGACACGGTTTCAGAATCTGATGTAGTCAATACATTACCCTTTATCGAAATAGGTTTTGTGTTAATATCAGCATAATATCCTGATGAAATTTTTGAATTTGTGTTTTTTATTGACGAGTCAGAAGGTTTTGTGCGAACAACAAGAAGAGGTGTATATTTACTGTATCTTTTACCTGTTCCGCTTGTAAGATAAGACTGTACAGCAAAACGATATACTTTGTCTGCTTGAAGATTTGTTATAGTTGCCTTTGTAGTAGAACCACTTGAAATTGTCTTAACTGCTTTATATTTTTTTGAAGTAATATCATAAGTAGAAATAATGTAGCCGTCTGCATGGGTAGCAGTATCCCATGATAAAGTTATAGAATCACTTTTTACCGTCTGAACTTCAATATTTGTTACCTTTCCGGGTTGTTGCTGTTCTATAACATAAGAAACAGTAGTATTTTTATCCGAGTACAAACTTATACCAATATAATAAACCGAACCGGCTGTAATTTTACATGACAGCTTAAAATTGTATTTGTCACCACTGTCATCGTCAGATGCTATAAGCGACCACTCAGAATCGTACACAGAACCGTAAGTGTCATTTAAACCTTCGGAATAAATATCATAAGTATCACTCTTTGTAGGTATAAACTTATAATACACAACTCCTTCGTTTGAAAATACAGCACTGTTTTTTCCCATTACAGCAGTGCTGTAATTTTCTGCGTTTTCACCAAATCCTGCCGCCGATACATTAGTGCAAAACATACTGATGCATATTATAAGAATCAGCATTAATGTCAACGGATTTTTTCGTTTCATAGTTTTTCCTCCCGATAAATAATTTTTAGAAACGAATAGAATTATTGAATCAAAAGCATAATTATTCTATTTGTTTCCTGATTTTAGCATATCACAAATATTTTTAGTTTTCAATATTTATATGAAATTTATTTTGTATTCATCGTGATTGAACAATATTAAAATAATTTATATTTTCAACAAATAAAAATCACAAACTTTTTAAACACAGTACATACGGAACTTAAATATCAATCTCGTATTATATATATTTTATAGTACTTTGAAGAATTAAGCGATAGCAGACAACAGTGTAAACTGAACGACTACCGCCTTTTAGGCGGTAGTCGTTCAGTTCTAAAAATATAATTTGACAATTTTCGGTAAAATAATGCAAAAATTGCTCTATGCTACTAAGAGTAGCAGAAAAATACATAAATGTAAACTGAAAGTTCTTGTTTTGTAAGGTGCATTTTCCTATAATATGGTCGTCAAATGCAAAGGAGATGCAAACAAAATGAAGAAATTTTTGATTATATGGTTTGGCGAACTTATATCAAGTATTGGAAGTGGTATGACAGCTTTTGCATTGTCTGTCTATGCGTATCAGATGACAGGCAGTGCTGCCTGTGTGTCGCTTATTACATTACTTGCATATCTGCCGACTATCCTTTTAAGTCCTCTCGGTGGTGTACTTGCAGACAGATATGACCGACGTTTATTGATGATTATAGGTGATTTGTTTTCGGGACTCGGTCTTGTGTATGTGCTGTGGAACATACAAGCTGGCTCGGAAAGTATGCTTCCTATATTTATCGGCGTTACATTTAATGCAATATTTGTCGCACTTCTTGAACCGTCATTCAAAGCCACAATTACAGAACTTCTGACTGAGGAGGAATACGCAAAGGCAAGCGGTATGGTTCAGGTGGTAGGAAATGCAAAATTTCTGATTTCACCGGCACTTGCCGGAATAATTCTTGCAGTGGCTGACATTCGCTTGATTTTACTGCTTGATATAGGAACATTCCTTATTACTGTTACAACAGCCGCAATCGTCAGAAAATCGGTAGGAAAATCCACAAATAAAGAAAAACAGAGTATCAGCAGTGAAATAAGACAGGGCTTTGTTGAAATCAATAAAAATAAAGGTATTCGTACACTTATTATTCTTATGTCTTTTGTATGCTTTTTTGTAGGAATTTTACAGACATTGACTTCTCCAATGGTACTTGCTGTAAGTGATGCCGGCACTGTGGGAATTATGGAATCCCTTTGTGCAGTCGGAATGTTAGTGGGCAGTGTGTTAATAGGCATACTTGGAATTAAAAAGAATTACTCAACTGTTTTAAGCGTTGCAGGAGTTTTCAGTGGTATATTTATAGCACTTTCGGGTGTGAATAAAAATATATTTGTTACAGGCTCGGGCATTTTCCTGTTCTTCCTTGTTCTGCCTTTTATAAATACCTGTGCCGATGTTCTTGTCAGAAAGAACATTCCAAATGAAATACAGGGCAGAGTGTGGGGAATTATCAGCCTGTTGTCACAGATAGGTACGGTGTTTGCTTATGCTTTGAGCGGAGTGCTTGCCGATTATGTGTTTGAACCGATGTTTTCTGAGAACGGGATTCTTGCAGACAGTGTAGGAGCGTTAATCGGAACAGGAACAGGCAGAGGAATAGGCTTTATGCTTATTTTGTCAGGAATTTGCATTATCCCGGCCGCATTTGCAATAGGTAAAAGCCGGAATATCCGACTTTTGCAGAAAAGTGAGGAGTAATTTATGTATTTAAGGCTTTTGAAAAACGATTTCAGAAAAAATCCGATAAGCAACCTGATTTTATTGTTGTTTATGAGCCTGTCGGTGATGATTGCTGTTACTGTCACTTTAATGCTTACACAGCTTTTCACATCAATTACAACTATGTATGAAACAGCAAATCCTCCACACTTTCTGCAAATGCACAAGGGTGAGCTTAATCAATCGGATATTGACGAGTTCAATGAAAGTTATGAGGGGATTGAGCATTGGCAGACCGTTACTATAATTACCATAGACGGCAATGAGCTTATTGTATCTGACGGAAAGCAAAAAAAGTTCAGTTTGGGAGATTGCAGACTTGACATCAGCTTTGTAAAGCAAAATGATAAGTATGATGTTCTGCTTGATGAAAACAGAAATAAATCGGAGATTAAAACAGGCGAAATTGGTGTTCCCGTTATTTTGCTTGACGAATTTGATATTGCGGTTGGCGACAAAATCACGCTGAACAGCGGAAATATTGTAAAGAACTTTACAGTAGCATCATACATCTATGACGGACAAATGAATTCAACACTCTGTTCCTCTACAAGATTTCTGATAAGTGATGAAGATTTTAATGCTTTGCTTGGCAGTACAGGAGAAACGGAATATCTTATTGAAACCTACTTTACAGACAGCTCATTTGCAAATGATTATCAGACGGAGTATGAACAGAGCGAAAAAAATCTTCCGAAAAATGGTCAGGCAATTACATATACAATGATTTTTCTTTTGAGTGCTTTGACTGATTTGATTATGGCTATGGTGTTTATTCTTACAGGTATTCTGCTGATAGTGATTGCCGTTGTTTGTCTGCGTTATGTTGTGCTTGCTGAGCTTGAAGACGATATGCGTGAAATCGGAACAATGAAAGCAGTGGGTATTCCCGAAAAAGCTATTTGTAATCTGTATCTCGGAAAAATCAGAATACTTATGGTTACAGGCTGTGTAACGGGTTTTGTGTTTGCGTTATTTTCATCAGCTTTTCTTACAGGGCATATCAGCCGTACATTCGGAAAACAGCCTCTTGAACTCAGAGGTTTTATTTTAGCTGTTCTTGTATGTATTGTTGTTTATGGAATTATACTTCTGTTTTCAAGAAAAATTCTTGCTCGTATGCAAAAAGCAAGTGTAATTGATTTGCTTGTTACGGAGAAAGGCTTTGGAAAAACAAAAAAAGTTAAAGACAGCTTACGCAAGGCAAAGCACCTACCGATAAATTTGATTATGGCACTGAAAGAAGTCAGAAAGGGCTACGGTATCGTGTTCATATTGTTTTTGATTATTTCGTTTTTAATTATAGTTCCGTTCAGAACCGTACAGACAATGGAGAACAAAGAATTTGTTACCTATATGGGTAGCCCTGTATGCGATTTGCTGTTGGAGGTGGAACAGGGAGAAAATCTTGAAGAACGAAAAGCAACTGCCGAAAAACTGTTGCTGACAGAAACTGAACAGGGTAATATTGAAAGTTTTGAAACCTTGCGAAGAGTGCGTTTACAAGCATTCGGAAATGACGGAGATATTGTCGGTATTCACATTGACAGCGGAGAAAATTCAGGTGACGGCTTGAAGTACCTTGATGGAGAAAAACCAAAAACACAAACAGAAATTGCGGTTTCGTGTCTTATGGCTGATGAACTTGGTAAATCAAAGGGCGACACAATAATTCTCATAATAAACGGAGAACAACAGGAATTTACTGTCTGTGGAATATATCAGGACGTCACAAGCGGAGGAAAAACCGCAAAGGCTCTTTGTTCGTTTTCGTCAGAACAGGCAGAAAAATACACTTATCAGATTAACATATCTAAAAGCGGAAATTCTGAGCGGTTAACTGAAAACTTACGGACAAAACTGAACGGCGGTTACAGTATTGAAAATATGGAGGAGTTTGTAGGTCAGACCTTGGGCGGAGTATCTTTACAGGTGAAACAGTCTGCTTATATCGTCTTATTTATCGGAACAGGTCTGACAATTCTTATTGTGACACTCTTTATGAAACTGAGAATTGCACAACAGGGAGGCACACTGGCTGCAAAAAGGGTAATGGGAATACCGCTTATGGCAATTTATTTGCAAGAACTGTATCCTGTGCTGATTGCGGGTGGCTTGGGTGTTTTTACAGGTACAATGCTTGCGGAATTGTTTGGCGATAATATGATAAGTGTATTGTTTGAAATGCTCGGATTGGGGCTTAAACGATTTGAATTTGCAAGTGTTCCGTTTGTGAATTATTTTATTATCCCGATATTACTACTTTCGGTTCTGACGATTGTCACATCAGGTATATGCAGAAGTATCAGAAAAATCAATATAGAAAATTATTTTAATGAATAAAGGTGTGTGGCTGAAATGAAAAATATAAAACTTGCAGTAAAAGGACTTTGCAAAAACTTTGACGGAAACCGTGTTCTTAATGATATTGATTTTCAGATAGAATCAGGAGAATTTGTGGCGGTTATGGGACAATCCGGTTGCGGAAAATCAACACTGCTTTATTCAATCAGCGGTATGGACAGAGCATCAGAGGGAAAAATCTTTTTTGATAACCGTGAACTGTCAGAACTTTCAGATAAAGAAGTGCAAAAACTGCGTTTGGAACGTATGGGGTTTGTTTTTCAAAAAGCAAACTTTATTAAAAATCTTTCCATTGCCGATAATATTGTATTTCCTGCTTTTCAGCTTGGTAAAAAAACAAGAAAAGAAATTGTCAATGAGGCTGAAAGTCTGATGAAGAAAATGGGTATTATTTCCGTTGCAGACCACGATATTCGCAAAGTATCAGGGGGACAGCTTCAAAGAGCCGCAATTTGCAGAGCAATGATAAATGATCCTGATATTCTTTTTGGAGATGAACCTACGGGTGCATTAAACTCATCATCTACAAAAGAGGTTATGGATATTTTACATCAAATAAATTCCGACGGAACAACAATAATGATTGTAACACACGACGCAAAGGTTGCGTCAAGAGCTGACAGAGTAATTTATCTTGAAGACGGCAAAATCAAGGACACATTCAGTCAGGACAAAAGCAGCGAAAATAATTTGACAATGCGTGAAAAAAATCTGAAAGAATGGCTTGCAAAAATGGGATTTTAGTGTATTATAATTTTAGGGATATAATATACAAAATAAACTCAAATTTTAGTCAAAATACAGTAAATGAGCCAAATGCTACGCAAAGTAGCGAAAAAATATGCTATTGTAAAGTGAACTTGCTTGTTATGTAAAGCAAAGTTTTCTATAATTAAGCCATCAAAACAAGGAGGTCATCAAAATGACATTTGCAGAAAAGTTAAAATCAATGCGTAAACAGTCGGGTATGTCACAGGAAAAACTGGCTGAAAAAATCGGAGTTTCAAGACAGGCGATTACAAAGTGGGAAAATGATACGGGAATCCCCGATATTGAAAACATTCTGGCTATATCATCTATTTTCAATGTTTCGGTTGATGAACTTTTGTCCAATGAAAAGAATATGAAACAACCGACGGATTTCCTGTTTGAGAGCGTTAATGAGTATGATATTGATTTTCCTAAAAGATACGATATGAAACTCGGCGGTGCAAACACACTTGTACTGTCAGGCTATGACGGCGAAAAAATCCGTGTTCGTCTTGCGTCAAATACGCTTTCAACACTTCAAAGTGATTTCAAGCTGAAAATTGACGACATTAAAAACCGCATAGATTTGGATATTAACCGTTACAACAAAATGACGGAAGCCGAGGCAAAGGAAGCACTTATGATATTTGTGCAGTTACCGAATAAGTATATCGGAAAAATAGAGCTTGCCGTCAATGCGGAAAATATCGAGGTCAGTTCACTTGAATGTGATAGTATTGAACTTGATACCAAAACAAAAAATGTTACACTTGACAATGTTTCGGGTACAGTTGAGATAAACTGCAACCTTGATATGAACATTATCTGCAAGACTTTAAACGGTTCTGTTGAAATAAATCAGATTTCGGCAACATCAAGAATATGTGTTCCTGAAAACGCCGAATTTACCGCTGTTAAAAAGGGTATCGGTACAAGCATTTCATATGAAAAGGACGGAAAAAAGGCAGATGATTTCAGCACCACAGACTCGGAAAATATTATTGAGCTTAACGGAATGAAAAGCGAGCTTGTGATTTGTTTGAACGAATTAATGTAAAATACGATAAAGGGAGATGTCAACTGTGAAGCATACAGATAAAGCACAGGATTATTTTAGTAATAATTTCAACTGTTCTCAGGCTGTTTTTACGACCTTTGCAACAGAAATGGGTTTAGATGAGGAACTTGCACTAAAAATTGCAACACAATTCGGTGGCGGTGCCCGTAAGGGAGAAATGTGCGGAGCTGTTTCCGGTGCTTTAATGGTATTAGGATTAAAATACGGTCATTGTCATTCAGATAATGCAGAAGAAAAATTAAGAGCATATCAGATTTCAGAGGACTTTATGAATCGTTTTATTGAAAAAAACGGTACTGTTGTATGCAGGGAACTTTTAGGATACGATATTTCTAAAACAGAGGATATAGGGAAGATAAAAGAATTGAATCTGTTTAAAACCACTTGTCCGGAAATGATTAGATGTGCAACAGAGATTGTAGATGAAATGATAAATGAGTTGAAATAAATATAGTGGTTGTATAAATAAGCAAGACTAATGTTTAGTATATAATCATTTAATGACCAAATGCACATACACAGAACCGATAAACTTGAGGGATACCTCACAGCTCATCGGTTCTGTTTTTAAAACGATTGAATTGTAAAAGCCTTTCGTCTTTTCGTGAATACAAATGTGTTCGGACACAGGCAGTGCTTGCTAAGTGACTTTTGTAAGAAAAATATCATTGACAAATATATCAATCTGATATATTATATATATATATGAAGAATGATGAATAGACAGTTGTCCTAAAAAAGATTTATTTTATGGAATGATAGAAAGAGGAAAAGACAATGGCAATAGAAAAGAAAATTGATTATGTGATTTTAGGATTGTTAAGTCATGAAGATTTGACGGGATATGAAATAAAAAAACGAATGGATACTTCATTAAAATACTTTTGGGGAGCAAGTTATGGGAGTATATATCCAGCACTTAGTGATTTGGTTAAGCATGGGTTAGCGGTTAAGCGTGATGGTGCAGAAAATAATCGAAATAAAATAATATACTCTATCACAGAAGAAGGAAGAAGTTATTTAAAGGATTGGCTTCAAATCCCTGCTGAGAAAGATGAGCTACGATATGAAACGCTGCTTAAATTATTTTTTTGTAATGAAGCAGGGGTGCAACAGGCAATATCTCACATAGATACATTTGAAGAAAAGATTGAGAAAGAGTTGTCTTATCTTATAGGTGCAGCAGATGTTCTTAGGAATAATATTGAGATTGATGATACACACAAATATTATTTGCTTACGGTAGAATTTGGGATTAAGACATATCGTGCTTATTTAGAATGGTGCAAAGAAGCAAAGATAATGCTCAACGAGGAGAGTGAATAGAATGTTTAAGTGGATAAAAATCTTTGATAATCAATATATTGGATTTTGGGTGTTGGGTTTAGTTTTGTTTTTTATACAAGAAATACCTTATATAGTTATGCCTTTGTTCAAACTTGAAACCAATCCAATTGTGAATATGAAGGAATCATCGGTAATGCTTAATGTGTGTGAGAAAATACTCGGCTCTTCATGTATTGCTTTTATGACTTTTATAGTCTGCGATGAAAAGAAGATATTTTCAATAAGTGACCAAAAAGAACTACTGTTTTTTTGCATTGCGGTAGGAATAATATTGTTGAACTTCTTAGGATGGTTTTTGTATTTCACAGGTCATCAAAGTGTTTTTGTGATGATGTTTTTTATTGTTGTGCTACCGCCTTTGTATTATGTGTTTATAGGTTTGTGGAGAAACAATATTATTTTAACAGTAACGGGATGTATATTCTTGGTGGTTCACTTTATACATGTATTAGGCAATTTGAAAATGGGCTAACGAAGTGAAGTGATAAGAAATGTAAACTTTCAGGCTTGCGGAGAGATTGACATCAGGAACGAGATATGCTATCATAGCTAATACAATTAGCTAAAATAAAGAAAGGAATAGCAAGATGAAAGTCGGATTGGACAAGAAAAAAATTATTGAAGTTGCGGCTGATATGGCAGATGAAAAAGGCATTGTGAATGTAACCTTGAATGTGTTAGCAACAGAATTAGGAATAAAACCTCCTTCGTTGTATAAGCATTTTAGCGGTGGGCTTGATGAACTGAACAAAGAACTGATGTTGTATGGCTGGCGTTCTTTGGAAAGTGAAATAACAAGAGCTGCCATAGGTAAGGCAAAAGACAATGCAATCATAGCAATCTGCTATGCCTATCGTAATTTTGTTGCCGAACACAAGGGACTGTTTGAAGCTATGCAATGGTACAATATGTATCAATCGGAGGAACATCTGCAAGCGACCAAAGGAACAATAACTATACTGTTCCAAGTGCTTGAAGCCTATGGATTAACCGAGGAGCAAAAAGTGCATATTGTCCGTATGCTCAGAGGTTTTCTTCAAGGATTTGTTTCTATTGAAAGTCACGGAGGATATGGAAATCCCACACCACTGAATGATACATTTGATTTTGCGATAAAAACTATATTGAACGGTATTCGTGATTTACAAGGAGAAACAGAACAATGATACAATTCTTGCTTTCTGGTTATGTTACATAGTGGATTTGTTAAAATAAGGGTCTTCTCAAAAATGGTCAGTTGTGTTGTAATATAATTGACCGTTTTGGTCAGGAGGTGAACAGAATGAATCCAAATTTTATGTTACTTGAAGAAAGCAAGCGTAATAAACTCATCAATGCGGGTTTCAAAGTCTTTTCCCACAATAACTACAAGAAAAGCCCTATGAATGAGATTGCCGCAGAGGCAGGTATCAGTAAGTCGTTGCTTTTTTATTATTTTAAAAATAAAAAAGAATTGTTTTTGTTTCTTGTGAAATATAGTGCAGAAATCACAGCGGAAACATTTTTAAAAAATCGCTGTTATGAGCAAGGAGATTTTTTTGATGTTTTTTACAGTGCATTGAAAGTGAAAACTGACCTTATACGCAAATATCCTGATATTGCTTTGTTTGAAATGAGAGCATATTTTGAAAAAGAACCTTGCGTTCAGAAAGAAGTAATGGAAATTATATCTAAGTATTCTCTATATGAATATCAAATGCAGTTGATAAAGCCTGACCCGAATAATTTTATAGAGGGTCTTGATTTGCAAATGATGTACCAAACGATATATCTTTCAGCGGAAGGCTATCTATATGAAAAGTTGTATAAGGGTGTGCCAAATGTTGATGAAATCGAAAAAGAGCTTGGAGATATGATTGACTTTTGGCGAAGTGTATATGCAAGAAAATGAGGTGTTTTAACTTGGAGATGTCGAAATCAGTATCTGTTGTGATTCCTGCCCATAATGAAGAAAAATATATTGAGAGGTGTATATGCTCTATATGGAATTCAGCAGAAAACTATAATGGGAAGACAGAAATCATTGTGGTATGCAACCGCTGTACAGACCGAACCGATGAGCTTGCAAGGAAAAGCGGTGCAAGAGTGATCTATAATGAGGATAGATGTATTGCAAAGGTACGCAATACAGGCATAGATGCTGCAGAGGGTGACATAATTCTCACCATTGACAGTGACAACCGAATGACAACTGACACAATCAGAGAGGCTGTTTCAATGATTGACAGCGGAAAGTATATTGGCGGCGGTGCACCCATACGATTTGAGAGATATTCCGTTCCCTTAGTATTAAATGATCTTCTTTGCCGTATTTCTTTTCGTATGACCGGGCTTTACTGTGGTATATTCTGGGCTGAAAAGGAAACATTTAAAACTATTGGAGGATTTGTGGAGAAGAAAGCTATGGAAGATGTGGCAACAGCAAAAAAGCTAAAGAAATATGGTAAAAAAATCGGTAAGAAATATGGACATCTGAAACAGAACTATCTGATCAATTCCACAAGGAAATATGATGATATGGGAGATTGGCTTTATTTTAAACTGATGTTTTGTAATTTGGGTACATTTATCAAAGCAGCATTTGGAAATACAAAAGACATGGATTTGTTGCTTGATCAAATTTTTTATGATTACAATGACAGGCATTGATTTATAAATGCAATATGCTATAACGAAAGAAGGAAACCAGCTATGAAAATAGTTAAGAAAACTTTAAAAATAATCGGTATAATATTGTTGTGTATTTTGACACTGGCAGTTGTTTTTACTATTGTGATGTCAATAATCAATACGGTTAACACATCAAGGGAAAAGGGCGAGCTTGCTGATGCCGGCTATATCAATACGGTAACTGTGAATGGCAAAGCTTTGAATTATAATGCTTATGGAAACGCAGACGGAGAACATGTGATTGTCACAATAAGTGGACTTGGGATAAATGACTATGGTATTATGTCCCATTATGTGACAGACTCCCTGAGTGACAACAACTATATTATCAACATTGACAGAGAGGGCTACGGTTTCAGCGATGATTCCTTTGAAGAGCAGACAGTTGAACATATTGTCAATACATACCGTACAGCTTTGAAGGAAATTGGTGTGGACGGTCCGTATGTTTTGCTTCCCCATTCCATAGGAGGAGTTTACGCAACTTATTGGGAGTGTACTTATCCTGAGGAGATTGAGGGAGTAGTATTTCTGGATACATCAGAAATAACGGAGAACGCAGTTTTTGAAGATATGGATATCACTTGGTCAGATTATATTGTTGCAGGTCTGTCCAAAACAGGTATGCAAAGACTCGCATATGACAGCTTGTATATGGGTTCTCCCGCTTGGGTGGAAGAGCCAGAGCTTTCATATACAAAATATCTGAATATTCACAGCGGAGGTTCTTTTGCCTCTGTATCAGAAACAAAGCTTGCAAATGAAAATCTTAAAACTGTTTTTAATATGCTTAAAAAGACCGAAATTCCTAAGTTAATGATCAATGCCAGTTCTGCTTTTCAGACAGAGAAAGATTTTGTGGACTACATAAAGTATGCGAACGCATTACTTGTTGCTCAGGGAAAGGAAGAATATTTTGATTTGTCTGATAAGGCGAAAACCAAAGAGGTAGCACAGCGGCATATTGACAACGGCAATAAGTGGCGTGAGGAAAATACTATGCCTTACATTGAATCTCTTGGAAATTGCCAATATGTAGGAATACCGGGTGATCACTTGATATATCAGCAGAAACCGAAAGAAGTGGCAAAAGCAGTAAAGAATTTTTTGGAAACACTGAAATAAAACATAACAAATTATAATTTATAGTAGGCGAAATGATAACATTTTATACAGATTGCCCATGTATATGGAAATTTCACAATGCAGACCAATCTTTAAAAGGAGTAGCTATGCTATGAAACATATAAGAACAATACTTGCACTTTTTTTGTTAGGGATTCTATTGTTTCAAAACTCTATTGTAATCGTTTATGCTACAGAAGCGAAGAAAGAAAGTAAGGTTCCATCAGGAATACTATATAATGATATTCCTGAAACAATCGAAAGTTATGTGGAGAAACATACGGAAACTATGGCTGGAATGAGTGTTGCGTTGTATGATGGAAACGGAACGATTTACCAAAATGATTTTGGATATGCAGACAAGGAAAACAATATTTTGGTAGATGAACAGACTGTATATGATTGGGGCTCCACCAGCAAATTGCTCATTTGGATCAGCGTTATGCAGCTTGTTGAGCAAGACAAGCTGGACTTACAGGAAGATATAAGAAATTATCTTCCAGATGGTTTTCTGAAAAATCTGAGCTATGATAAAGCGATTACAATGCTTGACCTTATGAACCATCAAGCAGGATTTCAAGAAACATTCTTTACTCAGACAGCAGACGAAAAGAAAGTGGGAAGTTTGGAAGAAGCATTAAGCAGCCATCAGCCGAAGCAAATTTATGAACCTGGTGAAGTAACGGCATATTCAAACTGGGGTGCTGCATTGGCCGCTTTTATCGTGGAGCGTGTCAGCAAAACAGATTATGTCGAATATGTACATAAAAATATTTTTGAGCCGCTTGGAATGGAACATACTTCTATTGGTGCAACCTATCAGGATCATGCCTGGGTAAAGCAGCAAAGGGAAAAATTAGTGTGTTACGATGCCTTGGGTGAAAAACTTCCCGGTAATGGAATATATTACATTTTTATCTATCCCGCCGGCAGTGCAACAGGAACGATATATGATCTGCTGACCTTTGCACAGGCAATCACGCCAAACGAAAACAAATCATGTCCGTTATTCAAAAATCAGAAAACATTAGAACAACTTTATACTGCTACCAGTTTTTACGGCAGCAGCGGTGTTCCAAACAACTATCACGGATTTTTTTCAAGTAAGTACGGTGTGGAAACATTGGGACACAGCGGTAACACCTTTGGGTGTTCCACAATGCTCCAATTTGACCCGGACACTGGAATAGGAATGGTTGTAATGACAAATCAAGCCTACGAAACGGTCTATAACTATAATATGTATAAATTGATTTTCGGGAAGTTCTTCGACTCGGAGCTTGCAAAAATAAATCGTGATATTCCACAGGGCTTTGTTATGAATACAAGGTCGATAAAGGAAGGTCCGTTCTCTATTTGGAGTACAATGGAATTTGGTGAATATAGTGAAGAAGCATTGTCAAGTTGGTGGTATCAAGATGGCAATCACATTTACAACGAGTCTTCTGACTATATCATAATATCCCCGGTTGAAGTCACAATGGACTTACTTTGCTATCTGCTGTTTATCCTGGCTGGCGTGTACGGAGTAGTTACATTGATTTTCGGTGGTTTGATTTGTTCCCCGATACAAAAAAAACTGCAAAGAAAAAAGGGTGTTAATATTACGCATCCTTTCCGAAAATGGAATTATGGGATATGCGTTATTATGTCATTGATTTTGGCAGATAATGCTGTAATGTATCTTCGTATATCTATCGGAAGTGCAATCGGGGAGATTGGTTCTGTTTCAAGTTATATGGTACAAAGCGGGATTATCGGAATCCTTGCTGTTGCACTGATTGTAAGTCTTGTATGTGCACCGATATACTGGCACAAGAAGCAGATTGCAGATACCAAAATAGAAAAAGCAAAATATATCACAACGACGGTTTTGGCTATTGGTATGCTTGTGACAGTTATTCTGTTTGATATGTACCAATTTTGGGCGATTTAAAAATAAAGTGAGATGCGTCTGCTACGGATTGGAGGGTATGTAATAGTTAGGGAAGTTAATGAAGACAAATTAAATGAACTGTTAGAATTATATTTGCATTTGCATGAGAAAACTATGCCAGAAATGACAGAACACTTGAACAAAACATGGAAGACTATAATTCAAGATGAAAACCATCATATTATAGTTAATGTTGTAGATGATAAAATAATATCTTCTTGCGTATGTGTGATTATATCTAATTTAACAAGAGATATCAGACCTTATGCATTTATAGAAAATGTTGTTACCCATGCAGATTATCGTGGAAAAGGATATTCAACAGAGTGTTTAAACTATGCCAAAGAAATTGCAGAAAAAGCAAATTGCTATAAAATGATGTTGCTTACCAGTTCAAAAAAAGAAACAACACTTAATTTTTATAAAAATGCTGGTTATAATAGTACTGATAAAACAGCATTTATTCAATGGCTTGAGTAATTACACAAATCCTGATTTGTAGCAGAATGAATATAAAGAAAAGTACAATACAACAAACAGAGAAAGGAATTAAAAACAATGAAAATTGAAACTACCAGACTGATTATTACGGAATTTACGATGGATATGGCAGAGGCTGTTCATTTGAACTCTCTGGACAAGGACAACCGCCGTTTTGTTCCCGATGAAGTGTTTGAAACAGTGGAAGATGCAGCAGAAACCGTGGAATTTCTGATGAGTGTATATGAAAACTGGAATGGTCCGTTGGTGTATCCTGTCACGCTGAAAGACAGTACATACATCGGCTATGTGCAGGCTGTTCCTTTTGATGACGGTACTTGGGAGGTTGGCTATCACATCGGTGAAAATTACACCAAGCAAGGTTATGCCACCGAAGCAGTCACCGCTTTTCTGCCTGTGATTATGAAAAAAATAGGTATTACAGAAATAAAAGGAATCTGCCTTGCGGACAACAAAGCATCAGTCAAAGTAATGGAACATTGCGGCTTTATCAAGTTGTATGAGGGAATTAGAAATTATCAAGGTGAGGAGCGGCAAATCTGTAAGTTTGTATATTACCTGTCCCCAAAAGATATTGTGGTGAAGTTTTTTGAGGACGGCTATACTAACCAGAACTATGACTTTGTTATGACCTGTATGGCGGAGAATTACATTGACCACAGCCCTGCGGCAGCCAGAAGTAATGCAGATGCCGTTGGTATTTTGAAAATCGTTGCTGGACAGTTTTCTAATCTTACCGTAAAGGTGTTAGATGTTTTTGCAGAGGGTGGTATGGTTGCTACTCGTGTTCTTTATGATGGTATCCACACCGGCACCTGTATGGGAATTTCGGCAACGGGAAAGCATATCACATTTGAGGCTTTGGAAAATTTCAAGGTTGAAAACGGCAAAATCACAGAGTCCTGGGGTTATTGGCCAGATAAAGAAATTGAGCAAAAACTGAAATCGGAATAAGGGTATTTCTATTCAGGGACTATTTTTCGATGAACACTATACTATTGTTTGGTTACTTTCGATTTCCTTGGTGTTTATTACTTTGTAAATTGGAGGAAGTATAAAGATGAATAAAAGACATAGAGTACCCGCTCCTGTTGCTGTTGTGATAGGAATAGTGGTAGTGATTTTTGGTTTATTCAACTTGTTTTCAAATTGGAATTATATAAATGAAAATGAACAGTTCAGGCACAATGCCGAAAAAGTTGTTGCAGAGTGTACTATGGCGGGAGATGGTACGGACAGCTCACAGTCTTATCGCAAAAGTACTGTTGAGTTCTTTTATAATGGAAAAAAATATAAGAATGTTGTTATAGATAATTATGGTCAGTTGATTCTTCCCGGTAATAATGTGGAACTTTATGTTAATACAAACAATCCTACACAATGTGTAATAGAATATAAAACCAACGAAGGAATAGGAGAAACATATACACTATTTACCGTAGGCGGACTGGTGGCTGGTGCAATTATGATAATTGTGGGAATAAGTCGTATCAAGCGAGGAGCGATATGGTAAGCAATAATATTAAAAATATTAAAATAGGCATTTACACTTTATAAAAATTATGATATAATGATTATATAAAGTGGTAATCTCTTAAAGGTAGATGATTATTTACATAAAGCAAGCAGAAAAATCATTAAATAC
>JAQXZA010000046.1 GCA_029226955.1 Clostridia bacterium
AAAAGCAATACTGTGTCACGGTGTCGGACACTTGTGCGGCTTGGCTGATGCGAAAAGTTACGGAGAACAGTATGCCAAATGGGATCTGACTGCCTATCCCTGTATTCCTGATACATACAAGGTCATTGTCAAAGATAAAACAAAAACTTGCTTTGAATATGTCAAAAGTTTTTTCGATAAAGCTGATTTAATTATCAATGCTACTGATCCTGATCGTGAGGGTGAATTGATTTTTGCCTACATATATGAAGCTATGAACTGTACAAAGAAGTGGAAAAGAGTATGGATTGAGGATTTGACACCTCAAAAAATACAATATGCTTTTAATCATTTAAAAGACAGCAACGAAGTTTTAAATATTCAGAAAGCCGGCAGAGCAAGGGCGATTGCAGATTGGATATGTGGCATTAACCTGACGATTGCAACAACAAAAAAGTTGTCCTCAAAGGAAATGCTGTCTGTCGGAAGGGTGCAGACACCTGTGCTTGCAATGGTGGTGGAACGGGAAAAGAAAATCCTTAACCATACCAAAACGCCATACTGGAAACTTCTTGCCGAATTTACAACATCAAGCGGAAACTTTACAGCCGAATACGAAAAAGGACAGTTTGATGATGAACAGAAAGCTAAAAAAGTTTTATCAACCTGTACAGGCAACGGAACAGTAACATCAAAAACTGTAAAAAAGCGTACAATCGGACAGCCGCTTTTATACAATGCGACTCAGTTACAGGCAACAGCAGGTAAAAAGTTAGGTTGGGACTTAAAAAAGACTGTTGCCGTTATGCAAGAACTTTACGAACATAAATATATGACATATCCCCGAACATCATCGGAACACTTAACCGTTGCAATGCAATCTGAGGTTACTAAAATATTACAGAAGATTATGCAGTTGCCCGAATACAGCAAGTATGCAATATCGGAAGAAAAATGGCAAGCCTACACAAAAAGGCATTTTGACGACAGCAAGGTTGACAGTCACCCGGCAATTATCCCGACAATGAATGTACCGTCTGATTTATCTTCTTTATCCGATGATGAAAGGCAGCTTTATGATTTGCTTGTCAAGTCGCTAATCAGGATAATATATCCGAAAGCAGAAACGGAAGATACAACGGTTTTACTTGATGTAAACGATAATACTTTTAAAGCAAAAGGAAGTGTTATTACAGAACAAGGTTGGTATGCAGTTGACGCTATGCCCGATAAAACAGCAGTATTGCCGCCTGTAAACGAGGGCGAAAGCTATCCCGGAAAATACGGACTTAAACAAGGCTTCACCGAACCGCCAAAGCGTTATACCGAGCCTGACCTGATAACAGCGATGGAAACAGCAGGAAAAAATCTTGAAGATGAAGAAGCAAGAACTCTGATGAAACTTGAAAACAAAGGTCTTGGCACTGCGGCAACAAGGGCAGCTATTATAAACGGATTGTTTGCAAGAGAATATATTGCTAAAAAAGGTAAAACAATATATCCGACCGAAAAAGGAATATATCTTATTGATAATCTTCCTGTCAATGAAATCAAAAGTGCTGAAATGACTGGTACTTGGGAAAAACGACTGCACGATATATCAGTCGGTAAAGAAGATTATCATCATTTTATTGAGGATATGGAACAGACAGTCAGAAAATGGTACGATATGATAGTACAGTCAAAGGCTAAAACTTATACATCAGCAGAAGAACAGCTTGTATGCCCGTTTTGCAGTAAAAAAGTTATCAAAGGAAAATTCGGATATTTTTGTTCAGGCAAAAAAGACACAGGCTGTAAATTCTCAATCGGCAAGGAAATGTGCGGTAAGCAAATAACCGACGCACAGGCTGTAAGGCTTATTCAAAAAGGCAAAACAACACTTATAAAAGGCTTTAAAGGTAAATCCGGCAAGGAGTTTGACGCATATTTGGTGGTTGACAAGCAACAACAGAAAATCGGCTTTGAATTTCCACCAAAAAACAAGAAATAATTATAGTATAGGTCTTGACAATATAGGATATAACATATATAATAAATATAGGATATATCCTATATTAAGAGGTGATGTAATGGACAATTTTGAAGTTATGTTTTATGAAAAACCTGATGGTACAAAGCCGGTTGAAGAATTTCTTGATAGCCTTGATATAAAAATGAGGGCGAAAATGCTTAAAACTATTGTTATGCTAAAAAACAACGGGTACGAATTAAGAGAGCCATATTCAAAAAGTTTATCTGATGGTATATTTGAATTACGAACACAAGTAGGAACGGACATAACACGAGTTTTATACTTTTTTGTGGTTGGTAAAAAGGCAATATTAACAAATGGTTTTATTAAAAAAACCAATAAAACACCGCCCAGTGAAATAGAAAAAGCAAAACAATACCGGTCAGAATACCTTAGCAGAGAGGAGGAAAATAAGAATGACTGATTTTGATGATTATCTCAACGAGCAGTTAAAAAATGACGAGTTCAGAGCCGAATATGAGGCTCTTGAACCTGAGTTTGCTATTATACAGGCAATGATTGACGCAAGGAAAAAATCCGGTGTTACTCAAAAAGAGCTTTCTGAGAAAACCGGAATAGCTCAGGCTGACATCAGCAAAATTGAAAACGGCAATGCAAATCCATCACTCAGAACACTGAAAAGACTTGCCAACGGTATGGGAATGACACTGGAAATCAAGTTTAAACCTATAACACCGTAAATTTTCAGAATTAAAAAATTTAAAACTGAATATCAAAAAATATAAGCAATCAAAGCGTGAAAACTTTGGTTGCTTTTTTTATGCCTGAAAACGAGGAGTGAGTAATTATGGAATATATCAAGTTTTCTTCGGAGGAAATAGAGAAAGCAAGGAACATTGATATAATGGATTTTTTAAGCCGGAATTACGGTTTTGAATTTCAGAAAGTCGGTAAAGATTACAGGTGCAAACAGCACGACAGTCTGAATATCTTTTCTGACAGGCACGGTTGGAAGTGGTATTCCAAAGATGTTGGCGGAGCTAATGTAATAGATTTTATGATGAGAATTGAACGCAAGAGTTTTACCGAAAGTGTCAGTGATATTTTAGGTCAGAATTTTGCAGTATATAACAGTTCAGACAGAGAAAGCCGGGAAACAAAATCAAGTGTTGTTTTGCCTGAAAAAACGCACGACAAATTCGCAAGAGTATATGCCTATCTTTGTCAAACGAGAAAACTCGACAAAGATGTTATTTCCGATATGATGAAAGAAAAGAAGATATATCAGGACACGAAAGGAAACTGCGTATTTGTCGGATACGATGATAACGGCAAGGCAAAATTCGGCTGCGTAAGAGGTACTCTAACAGACAAAAAATATCGTGGTGACTGCCAAAATTCAGACAAACGCTATGCTTTTTCTCAATCGGGAACTGAAAAAGACAGAATATACATATTTGAATCCCCTATCGACCTTTTGAGTCATTGTACAATGGTCAATATGATAAAGAACGATAAAAACGCATATAAGCAACAGACACGCATATCCCTTTGCGGAACATCAGATGTTGCATTAAAAGCGTATCTTGAAAGACACCCGGAAGTTAAGGTTTTGAATTTCCGTCTTGATAACGATGAAGCCGGACATCAGCAGACAGAAAAATATATTGCCGAATATACAGCAAAAGGCTATAAAGTCAATGCCATATTCAGCAAAGCAAAAGATGTAAATGAAGATTTAATAAATATGTCAGAGAATAAACAGACAAAAAATAAGCCTATGAAACGATAAAGGAGGAACAGCTTATGCAGGCATACATAAAACTGAATAACAGCATACTTGATTGCGGATTGACCGTAAATGAACTTAAAGTCGCAGTATTCCTGTATAGCTGTGCTTACAATAACAGCAATACCGTATGTGTTAAGCAGTCGGTAATTGCCACAAAATGCGGATTTAAACAGGTTCGCACAGTATCTGATATTATTTGCCGTTTACAGAGAAAAGGTATAATAGAAAAAGTAAGACGACCATACAAGCGTAACGGTCATCTCGGAACATATATTTACACGCTGAAAAAAATCGTATCAAAAGGCTTTTTTAAAGTTAAAAGGTACATTCTCACAAAGCTTAATGCTGTACAGTTGAGAATGTACCTTTTTATTTGTCGTGCCGTAACAAAGAAAAACGATATGTGGAACAGCTTTAATGATATTGCCCGTGCTTTACAGATTGGCAGAAATAAGGTTATAGCTGTCATAAACGAACTTGTCAAAATGGGATTTATCCGTAAATTCAAAATCATCAAAAAAGACGGCAGTTATTCCGACAATCATTATTCTGTTGCTGAACCGACCTTACAGGCAAAAAAAGAAAGCTCCCGACAATTTTGCGGTCTGTCAGGAACTTTTAAGATTAAGATAGGAAAAATATCATACTTTGATTATATGCGTTCCGAATCGGCTTGTCAAGGAAAATCAACAAATCTGATTGATTTTTATAGTGGGGTAGTCCCCTGAAACATACATTCATTATTCTATACCCATTTTCTATCTATCCGAAAAAGAAAAAAGAAATATATACTTCAAGTATAATATTAACTTCAAGTATATAGGAAGATGTGCTGACAGGATAATTGTCGGTATAGAATACAGAAAAAACGGAAATGAGAAAACAACAGTTTCGGAAGCGGCGTTAGTTGGCAATTTTTCTTTTTCCGTCAGATAAATACCTGAAAAGTGTTTGTAAAGGTCTATGCAGGAAAATTTCTGTAAAAGTGTTTGTAAAGTCTTTTAAAACACGCATTTTTGAATGATTTTTTGAGTGTACATAAAGGTGTACCTTTACAAACAGAAAAATATAAACTTGGACAACTTGTCCGAGTTAGTGAGGATTTAAAAATGAGAAAATATAAAGTGTATGTGAGATTAAACAAAGAGGTTTTTGAAATATCAGAAGATGATGAAGTGGTTTACAGGTATGAACAGGATTCAGGATATGCCTTGTGTGACTTTATCAATATTGACATCAACAAGCTATGGCCGGAGATCGACAATGAGAAAAATTTGCTTGATTGCAGTCAAGTGTTTTTGTTTGCTCCCTGTAAAGCTGAATTTGAGTACATCAAAAATCTTTACGATGTTATAAAAGGCTTTATTTCTGAAAGCAACAAATCAGTCAATTACACTTTCAAAAGACAATTATGCGTAAGCATTGAAAATATTGACGGAGAAATATGCAGAGTTATATACCCGACAAGCGTTAGTGACATATTGCTTTTCTTGTTTTATGAGATAATTGAAAAGAATATGATATTCAGGAAATGTAAACGCTGCGAAAGAATGTTTCCTGTTTATTATCATAGAAATATACAATTCTGTGAAAGAATTGATAAAAGGCTGAATAAGTCTTGCCGACAAATAAAATTCAAATATCTTAATGATGTGTATGATGAAAGCAATGATGATGTACGGCAGATTATATTGGATATTTTTGAACGGGCATATAAGCGTCAGCGTGGAAGAGTAGATTACGGCAGCCTTAATAAAACTAAATTTAAAAATTGGTCAAAAAAGGCTCGGAAACAGCGTGACTTATGTTTAAACGGAAAAATTACTATTCAGGAATTTGAAAAATGGATAATAGACAATGACAGGAACTATGATGAAGAAGATTAACAACTCGGACAACTTGTCCGAGTTGCAAAATGAAATCGGAGGAAAATATAATGAGTGAAAGCAGAGTTTATTATTATGCCCGTGTCAGTACGGGCGAACAAAATTTAGACAGGCAGATTGAAGCATTTAAGGAACTTGGTGCAAAAGATAAGTACATAATCTGCGA
>JAQXZA010000047.1 GCA_029226955.1 Clostridia bacterium
TGAAAGGCTGATTGGTTATGTTTAAAAAATTCGGTTACACAGAAAAGAAAATTAAAGTTAGACAAATGACAATGGGTGCAATAGCACTTACGGTAGCAAAAGAACTCATTGAACACAATGACAAGGAAATGGAAATCAGAATTGTTGATTGTTTTATTGGTGAAGTAAGCACATATAAGGGTATGGACGAACTTCTTACTCAAAACTTCAATGCAGATTATAAAGTCAATATTTATGGTTGTTCCGTAATGCACGACAACAGAACAGACAAAGATTATTTGAAAGTTATCATTTCAGATGAAGTTGAAGTGTGATTTTAAAAAAATAAAAGGTTTCTAAGGGATTGTACCCTAACAGTCCCTTTGCTGAAAGGCAAAAAAAGAAAAGGCGGTTATATCTATGATATTTACAAAAATAAGTCAGATTAAGGAGTATTTTGAAAATCACAGTGTGATTTATGGACTTGAAATTCAGGAAAGCATTTTATGTAGTGCATTATTGTATGAACCATTTAAATTTGATAGCTATCAAGATTTAAAAGAATGGTTTTACGCAAATAACGGTAATTGTTATATATGTAGCAAATATACGGCTGAAACATTCACAAGCGAAAAAGCAGTCGAAAATGCTGAAATATGGAAAGTCGATTACAATTAAATGTTTCACTAAAACAAAGGTTTCTAAGGGATTGTACCCTAACAGTCCCCTTGCCGAAAGGCAAATATAGCGAGCGTATCAAAATAACAAACAGAAAGGACAATTTGGTTATGTTAAAGTTTTTTAAGGTTGACGGAACAGGAATAAGGAGAGTTATTGAGGTCAGTGACAAAGGCGAAAAATTGAAAGTGTACTGCATTATTGGTAGGGTTGATGAGCTGCTTGAAAAGGATATTATCTTTGCCGATAATACCAAAGGCAATGAAGATAAGTGGTTGGTCATTGAAAATCAGGGTGATGTAATCACTGAAAAAACTTCTTTGGAAGAAGCAAAAGACTACTGCCGCAAGAAATACAGTGCTTGATTTGAAAGGTTGGTTGAGATTATGAACGGAATATCAAAGAAAATGCTTGAAAAAGCTGTACAGATAGCACTTGTAAGCCTGCCAAATGAAATCAGCATAGAAAATGATACCTTGTATATTCATTCCAGTAACGCAAGCCGCAGAATATACAAGTACAAAAACGGAATGTATTTCCTGTACGATGTAACAGATACACATTGCACAGGAAAAATCATAACAGACAAGATTGCAATGCAAGCGTACAAATCAATTTTGAACTGTATTGACAAAGAGATTGACCCCTTTGTCAACATCAGAATCGAAACAGGTACAGAAAATATAATTGTACTGAACGCAAGCACACAAACAACAAGCTATTACTTCAAGTACCTTTACAACGAGTTTAGCTTGTATGATATTTATGGTTGAACAATATAATTCTGCTGCGATAACGGCAAAACGGTCAGAAAGGGAAGAAATTATGATAAGGAAAATTGAAAGAAATAGTAACGGTAACTATGAATACATCATCAGAACGGATAACCAATGTATGTTTGCGGATTTAATTGACCTCATTATTATGCAAACCAAATGCTTAATGACACAGGAAGAAAGGCACATAGTCAGGGAAGCAATCAAGAGTGCTTATGTATAATGGAGGGAAAATAAAATGGCACAGGTAATAATGGAAATGGACGAATATAAACAGTTTGAAAAAGCTAAAAATAATATCCGAGCCTTGAAAAGAAAGGTCAGAGATTTGCAAATTTTTGAATATAATGATTCCGATTGGAACACAGCAAAAGATGTTATCAGGGCATTGACGCTTGAAGAAACCAAAGCACTTGTTGATTATATATTGAATATGAGATAAAACAGCTTGAACTCGGACAACTTGTCCGAGTTTGTTATATAAAACAACAGAGCATAGCCGCCATCGGTACGGTTATGCTCTGTTTGTATGTTTATAAATTTTTCAGAATTGAAAGAAATTTATCAAGATTATGACATCCATCAATCTCAGGGTTAATCTTGTCATATACCATAAAGTATTTAAATCCTTTGCCGGCATACTTTTCCCAACATCTGCCAATTCTTGCTTTGGCAAATGAATCTGAATTATCTCTGTCATCGCCTTTTGCTTCAACGAGTATAATGTTATTACACTTTGTACATACGATAAAGTCAGGATAATGATTGATATAACCGTTTATACAAAATTCTTTTTTTTCAATATTCCTATGCCACCACAATACATTATTAAGCGTTGCTATTTGTTCAATTACTTTCGTTTCAAAATTATTTTGCTTGTTGTTAAACTCTGTTGTGTACAAAGATTTTGAAACATATATAGGAAACTGAGTTTCGGTAATGGATTTTGGAAAAACATACGACGGCTTACAATAGATTTTATCCGATTCAATCCAATCATCAAATGTTCTTTTCCGATGTTCTTCAAGTAACGAAATGATTTTGTCATAAATCTTATTTGCGTATTGATTTACTGATACTTCCAGTTGTGATAATTCATTATTAGACATTCCGTCTATAATTTTATCTACATAATCTCTGATGTCTTTATCTGAAATATTCTGAATCCTGCCCAGTCGTCTTTTAATCAGACCTTTACAAAGACCTATTTTCTTTTGTTGCGGTTGACTTTCAAACAACTTTGCATAATACTCGTTATCCGCACCATCAAGTTTTGAATATGTAGGGTTGTCACGATTTTCTTCTACATCTATCGCCACAATATCATTACTTATACTTCCAAAATCAATATCATAGTCTTTCTTTTGCAGAGTGAAATTTTCTGTCAAATGTGATTTTTGCAGTAATACATCATTATTTTCTTCATCATTTAAAAACTTTATCTTTGGAACAGCGTAATAAAATTGAGGAATGGCTAAATCTTTTACACTGTTCTTGTAATCATCACATATATAAAATTTCTTCATTTTATCACTCAATTCCGCAGGAATATCATCATCATTGTTAGTTTGCATTTCATAGTCATAATTATTACCACTTTGATTAGCGACAGCTATCATCTGTTCAACACTGTCATCACCTTTACAAGTAAATAATTCATCATTAACATTATCTGTCTTAGTGTCAGGAATATTATTAACAGTTTCATTATTGATAAAATCAGACATAGATATATTATCTGAATTATTGGTTGGTGTTTCAGTAACAGGTTTACAATATTCAAAAGGGCGTGGAGCTATATATTCATTGTTGCCACAACGATAATCTTTATCACTGAAACCTGATAAACGAAGTGCATTGATAATTTTCTGCAATGTTTTTGAAAATTCATCAGACGATGTTAAAACATAAGACATATTCAATATTCTTTGAGAACTTGGTTTAGTATATGGCTGTCTTAAAACTCTGCCGAGTATTTGTTCAACATCTACTTCTGATGTTCTGTTAGCAACCGTAGCCAATATATAGGCAAATGGGCAATCCCATCCTTCTTTCAAAGCATTTACAGTTATAATATATCTTATATCACAATCACTACTCATTAAATCAATATCTTTGAGTTCGTTTATATCGGCTGTTTTTATTGCGATTTGTTCAGGGGGGATAGAATAATCTTCAACAAGTTGTTTTTTTATTGCCTCGAATGTAGTATTATCTTCTTTTGCTTTTGATTGTGCCTGAAATAAAATTATAGGTCTTATATAATCTTCACCATTTGTTTTTAACTTGATTGCCGTTTGTTCCAAACGATTACGCAAGCTGACAGAATCAGCTATTACATCACCTTTTGTCTTACGGTTATAAACTAAAACGGGTAGTTTAACCATATTTTCATTTTTTAGCTGATGTGAGTCAACAATAGAAATAATATTACTGTTTTCCTGTGGGGTTGCTGTCAGGTCTAAAACAAAACAAGGATTGAAATTTTTAAGCATTTCAATACTGAGGTTACTTTTAGCATTATGACTCTCATCAACGATTACATACGGATTTAAATTACTGATAATTTGAAACAACGATGTGTCGTCAGCTTTTTCAATATCAACATTACCTTTCGGAAAGACTTTTTCAAACTGCATAAGATTTGAATTCTGACGAAACGACCTTAAAACATCTTCACTTCTGCCCTTGAAACTATCATAGCTTAAAACCAGTATTGTAAGCTGATTTGCTATTATATCAGGTTGAAACCCTTGTCCCATAAGAGCCTGTTCCTTTGATAAAACCTCAACATTATGGTTAAAGTCAGAGTTCAGTTTTTGTCTGTAATAGTGTCCGGGATTAGAAAGGTTTTTTAATGTTTGTTCCTTGATAGGCTCACTTGGCACAAGCCATACAACAATCTTAGGTTTTCTTATGCTTACATAAGAAAAGAAAGTTTTTATTGAGTTGCAGGCAAGAAAAGTTTTTCCGCCACCAGTCGGCACTTTAAAGCAAATATGCGGTACTTCACCTAATATTGAATTATAGGGTTTTATTCCGTTATCGCCTATTGGTACACCTTTTTCATTCCAAAGTGCATTATAAGCCTTTACCGGATTGTTGCAATCTCTATATAATTCAAGATAGTGGTTAAAGTCATACATTACTTTTTTCTGATAACTTTTTAATTCCATAATATCACCAACTTAAAATCTTGTAACATCACGAGGGATTTTTTTGAATGTAATGTTATATTTCATCAATTCTTTTTCTGACAAAGTACAAACATCAGCATAAATAATATATTCAGAACTTACCCGGTCTATTTTTGAACAAAAATCATAATTTAATGTTGTCAAAGAATCTTTTTCATAATACAAATAATAGTCTGTACCCTGAAACTCTCCAAGAAAATACCCATTATCGCTGTCAGACAGCTTATTATATTCTGTTCTTGTTTCAGTAAACCATATATATTCCCGTATAATATCAATAGGTAAATTCTCGTTGATTTTATCATCTTCAATAATCGGCTCTCCAAGCTTATAAAAACTAAAATTACCGCCTGTACCATCAACCTTTTTCTTACCGTCGCCGTAACCGTTTATAACACGCTTTACACGCTCCGCCGTTATGCTGTCGGCATAATCCAACATTTCAATAAGAATAAATCTTCTGTTACCTCCGTCAGCTTTATTCATATTCAGCACAGCGTGTGCCGTTGTTCCACTGCCTGCGAAAGAATCAAGAATGATAGAATTTTCATCTGTGGATAATTCAAATAGTTTCTGCATTAATGTAAAAGGCTTAGAAAAATCAAAAGCTATTTTC
>JAQXZA010000048.1 GCA_029226955.1 Clostridia bacterium
TGGAATGTATTATGTAAAGGTCAGACTATTGCATATTTGATTTTTGATGAAAATGCCGAATATAAATGTGAGCTTGCAATACCTGATATGAAAGTATCAGAACTTGCCGAGAAAAAAATATATTGTTATCATCATTATAAAAATCAATTATCTGAATAAGTTCTGATTTATATCAAAAATATAAACCGCCGAAAACCTTGATTTTACTGAGGTTTTCGGCGGTTTTTGGCGTTCCCGAGGTGATTCGAACACCCGACCTACCGCTTAGGAGGCGGTCGCTCTATCCAGCTGAGCTACGGAAACATTTATAAATTCAGTTACAATGAATATTTTACATTTTTTATTATCCTTTGTCAAGCGTGAACATTCGCTTAAAAATAATTTTTTGTTCAGTTTGATTTTTCGTTGATTTGTGCTATAATGGAAAATATACAAAATATTGCGTTATTAAATGAAATTATTGTTTTTAAAAACGCAAACGGAGGTATGATTTATGGTTATTACAATTGCAAGACAGTTCGGTAGCGGCGGCAGAGAAATAGGAAGAAAACTTGCCGATAAACTTGGAATAAAATTTTATGATAAAGAACTGATTTCACTTGCCGCAAAGGAAAGCGGAATGAGTCCCGAAATTTTTGAAGAAGTTGACGAAAAAGCAACAAACAGCCTTTTGTATGCACTTTCTGTCGGTGCTGTGACAATAGGTAATAACTTTTCGATTGTTCCGAATGTTCCGATGAATGACCGTCTGTTTCTTTTACAGCACGATATTATAAAAAAAGTGTCGGCTGACCCCTGTGTTATCGTCGGCAGATGTGCAGACTATGTCCTCAAAGACAGAAAAGACTGTGTAAAGCTCTTTATTTATGCGGATTTGCAGAAAAGAATTGAATATGCCGTAAATGTTCACGATGTACCACGTGAAAAAGCACCGTCAGTTATTCAGAAAACCGATAAATCAAGGGCAAATTACTATAACTACTATTCAACGGATAAATGGGGCGACCCGAAAAACTATGACCTGTGCATAAACAGTGGCAGTCTTGGCAGTGACAAAAGCGTTGAACTGATAGAATTTTATCTTAAACAGCGTGGAATGATTTAATGCATAAAACACGGAGTAAATAAATATGTTGAAAAAATTATTGATATTGTCTGTTCTTTGTGCCTGTGTTTTATGCTTTACTGCGTGTGGCGGTCAGGGTGAAAGCGTTATGACTGATGATGAAGTCAGTGGTATTTCCGTCAGTGACAGCTTTACCGACAGCGTAAGCACACTTATAAACGATTATTTTGACGCACTGAAAACTCACGACCATAAAAAAATACTTGAAATTACAACAGAGGATTTTCAGTGGAATTATGACCAGACGGACTTTGAAAATTCCGTAAAATACATAACAAATACATCAGTTGATGAAATGGAATTTGGAAAGGTTCAGAATGAGGGAAAAGCCTATACTGTTCCTGTAAAATATACGCTTGAATATTCCGAGGAAAACAGCAACGGAAAATACAGCTATTATGACTATTTCATAATACAGGAAAATGACGGAATATATAAAATTTCCGCCGTACTACACAAAGGTGAAGGCTGAAAAATATAATGCAGAATTAAGAATGCAGAGTGCAGAATTAAAGGGGTTTTTAATATGACGGAATATACATTCTTAGGAAAGTCAAACGGTGTTAAATTCTGTATTGAGGGAATAGACGTTTTTCAGTACAAATGGTATGCACAAGGTAAATGTGATATTGTCCTTGAACCGCATACGAAAAAACCATATAGCTTTTCAGTTTATGAGATTGACACAGGTAGTAAAAAGATAACATTCCTTGCCGGTAAATTTTCCGACGACAGTTGGGGCTTTTACCAGAAAAAAGGCGAAAACTTTATGTTTTGATTATTTGGGGGTTAAACTATGTACGACGAATTAAAAATTCAAAATCTTCTTGATATAACAAAAACTATTGCGTCAGAAATTTTTGACGGACTTACTTATCCTTGGGAGGCTTTGCCGAAAATTTCCGATTTTATTATTAAACTTGGTGCGACACTTCCGAAAGACGAATATGAACAGCGTGGCGAAAATATTTGGATTGCCCGTTCAGCAAAGATTGCACCGACAGCGTATCTCAACGGGCCTCTTATTATATGCCCTAATGCTGAAATCCGTCATTGTGCGTTCATCAGGGGCAGTGCAATAGTCGGTGAGGGTGCAGTTGTCGGAAATTCAACCGAACTCAAAAACTGTATTATTTTCCAGAATGCACAAGTGCCGCATTATAACTATATAGGCGACTCGATTCTCGGATATAAGTCACATTTGGGTGCAGGTGCAATAACTTCTAATCTTAAATCCGACAAAAGCATTGTAACAATTCCGACTGCTGACGGAAAAATTGACACAGGACTAAAAAAATTCGGTGCAATAGTCGGCGATAATGTCGAGGTTGGTTGTAATTCGGTGCTTAATCCGGGTACAGTTATCGGCAGAAATACAAATGTCTATCCGCTTTCAATGGTCAGAGGAACAATCCCGCAGAACAGCATTTACAAAAAACAAGGCGAAATAGTTGAAAAAATTTCAAAATAATAATTTGCTGTCCGATAAATAAAATGTCGGACAGCTGTTTTATATGATACGGAGAAAATTATGGAAATATTTGATTTATACGATAAAAACAGAATACCGATAGGGGAAACCGTTGTGCGTGGCGGAAAATATCGTGTAGTAGTGCATATATGCGTTTTTAATTCAAAAAATGAAATGCTTATACAGCACCGTCAGCCGTTTAAACACGGTTGGTCGGATTTGTGGGATATTACTGTCGGCGGTCATATAATCAGCGGCGAAACAAGCAGTCAGGGTGCTGAGCGTGAACTTCTTGAAGAAATCGGTCTTAATATCAGTCTTGACCGTCCGTCACTTACCGTAAATTTTACATCAGGCTTTGATGATATATATCTTGTTAAAGCAGATGTTGACATAAATACACTTTCTTTGCAGTATGAGGAAGTCAAAGAGGTGAAATGGGCAACACTTGACGAAATAATTTCAATGATTGATGACAGCACTTTTATTCCTTACCACAAAAATTATATCCGCCTTTTATTTGATATGAAAGACTATATGGGAGTACATAAAAAATAATTCGTAATGCGTAATTATTCAAATCCGAAAGTTCTTGAAATACAGGAAAAATTCCGCCCGATATTTTCGAGCGGAATTTTTGTTTAGTTTGGAGTTTGGAGTGTGGAGAGTGGAGTTGTTTTGTCAGTATTTTCACTTTCTGATTTATATATTGAAAATTATTTTTAGCATTTTTGTATTGAAAAAAGTTCTTGCGGATATTATAATAAATATATCTTAAAAAAGAAAGGAATTTTTATTATGGCTAAAATTACCAAAGATACTATTATCGGAGATATTCTTGATATTGACAGCACAACAGCACCGCTTTTTTTGGAGATAGGTATGCACTGTCTTGGCTGTCCGGCATCAAGAGGAGAAACAGTTGAACAGGCTTGCGAGGTTCACGGCGTAGATGCAGACGCACTTGTTGAAAAACTCAACGCTCACATCGAAAACAACAAATAACAGAGTGGAGTGTGGAGAGTGGAGTGTGGAGTTGTGCAAACTGCAAAAGTTATCTTTACAAATAACTCAACTCCTCCTTTAAACTTGTGGTATGCACTAATTACGCATTACGCATTACGAATTACGCATTGGTACAGAGGGTGGTATGATGTTCAGACTTGATGAAAGACTGGCACTTTGTGCGTCTTTTGTGAGAGAGGGTACTAAACTTGCCGACATAGGAACAGACCACGCTTATCTTCCTGTATGGCTTGCGAAAAACGGCAGAATAGTTTCAGCCGTTGCCGCAGACATAAGACCAAAACCGCTTGAAAATGCAAAAGAAAATATCAGACGCTATAATGCCGAAAATATGGTATCAACCGTACTTTCCGACGGGCTTGACGAGATAGAACCGTCACAGGCACAGGATATTGTAATTGCAGGAATGGGCGGAGAACTTATCGCAAAAATTATAGACAGACCGCAGTGGCTTTACGACAGCAGCCGAAGACTTATTCTTCAGCCTATGACACGTGCCGAGTCACTGCGTTTGTTTTTATGCGAAAAAGGCTTTAAGACGGAACAGGAAAAAGCGTGTATAAGCGGCGGAAAAACATATTCCGTTATGGTGTGTTCTTATGATGGAAAAGTGAGAGAGTGCAGTAATGAATTTAAATATGCCGGATTGCTTTTGAATGACAATTCGATTGAGGCAAAACAATATATATATAATGTAAACGAAAAACTGAAAAAGAAAATAAACGCTTATGACGAAAATTCAACGGAAAGAGCGGAAATTGCGGCACTTATAGAAAAATTTGAGAAAATTATAAATACTTAACGGCGGTGATATTATGACAACGGTACAGAAAATATATGAATATATCGACAGTATTGCACCGTTTGAAACGGCAATGAGTTTTGATAATGTCGGACTTCTTGTGGGAAATCCGCAACAGACTGTTACAAAGGTGCTTGTAACGCTTGATGTTACATCAAAGGTTATTGATGAGGCGGTGAAAAAGGGAGCGGAACTTATAATAAGTCATCACCCTGTAATTTTTAACCCGATAAAAAATGTTTTGTCCGACAGTGTGCCGTTTCTTGCCGCAAAGAATAATATCACAATAATATCGGCTCACACAAACCTTGATGTTGCAAGGGACGGTGTTAATGACAGTCTTGCCGAAAAAATCGGCGTACAGATTGATGAATGTTTTGATGAAGATTGTGCGGTTTTCGGACATCTTGAAAGTGAGATTGAAAGCGTTGAGTTTGCAGAACAAATCAAAACACGGCTTGAATGTAACGGCTTGCGTTTTACGAACCGTGACAGCAAAATTAAAAATGTTGTTGTTTCGTGCGGTGCCGGCGGCGACAATATTTTTCTTGCAAAAAAACTTAATGCCGACGCTTTTGTAACAGGCGAAATAAAGCACCACGAAATTATTTTTGCAAACGAAAACAATATCGCTGTATTCGATTTAGGACACTATCAGTCCGAAAATCACATAACGGAAAAATTAACGAAAAAACTCAGTGAAAACTTCCCCGATGTTTATTTTGAAAAATCAGAAGTTTTTACTGACGGAATACAATATATATGAAATTTTAACAGGAGAAAAAAATGGCACTTGACGGAGCATTTTTAAGACATATAAAAAAAGAAATTGAAGAAAAACTGCTTAATACAAAGGTTGATAAAATTTATCAGCCGTCAAAGGACGAAATAATACTCTCAATGCGTTCAAGAGAGGGTACAAACCGCCTTTTGCTGTCGGCAAGGGCAAACAGTCCGAGAATAAATATTACATCTTATGCCCCCGAAAATCCAAAAGTTCCGCCTATGCTTTGTATGCTTTTAAGAAAAAGACTTTCCGGTGCAAGACTTCGTGCGGTTCGTCAGCCCGAACTTGAAAGGCTGTTAATGCTTGATTTTGAGGGTACAAACGAACTCGGCGACACGGTTATGATGACTCTTGCCGTTGAAATTATGGGGCAGTACAGCAATATTATTTTTATTGACGGCAACGGAAACATAATTGATGCAGTAAAGCGTGTTGACGCAACAATGTCCTCACAAAGACTTGTCTTGCCGGGTATGAAGTACGAAATGCCGCCTAAACAAAATAAACTTTGTGTTCTTGAAACTGACGCTGATGAAATTGTAAAAGCTGTTGAATTACTCCCGAAAAATCAGCCGCTTTCAAAGGCTTTATTGTCGGTATTACAGGGATTTTCGCCGATTATATGCCGTGAACTTGAATATCTTACGGGCAGAGGGGCAGATGTTTTTTCGCACGAATTAAATGACGAATTTCGTACAAGACTTCTTTATTTTCTTAAAAGAACAATAAACACAATCCGTGACTGTTCAGGCAAACCATATATCATAATCGACCAGAGCAAAAAGCCTATTGATTTTACATTTGAGGATATTTCACAATACGGCAGTGGCAGAGCGTTTAATGAAACCGAAACTTTTTGCGAACTGCTTGACAGATATTATTCAAAGCGTGACTCTATGGAGAGAATGAGGTCAAAGTCAGACGACCTTAACAAACTTCTTTCAAACACAGCGTCAAGACTTTTAAAGAAAATATACGTTCAGAATGATGAACTCAAAGCCTGTTCCGACCGTGAACATTACAGAATATGCGGTGATTTGATACAGGCAAATCTCTATCGTATTCCAAAAGGTGCGTCAGAATGTGAAGTGGAAAACTTCTATGACGAAAACCTTGCAAAAATAAAAATCAAGTTAAACCCTGCACTTTCGGCGGCGGCAAATTCACAGAAATATTACAAAAATTATCAAAAGGCTAAAACAGCCGAACAAATGTTGAAAATTCAGATACAAAAGGCGGAGGAAGAACTTGACTATGTTTCGTCTGTACTTGACAGCCTTTCAAGAGCTGAAAGTGAACGTGAACTTGCCGAAATCCGTCTTGAACTTGTCGAACAGGGATATATAAAATCAAAGGGCAAAAAACAGCGTCAGGAGGCAATTATGCCACCGCTTGAATTTGTGTCAGAAAGCGGCTTTAAGATACTTGTCGGCAGAAACAACAAACAAAACGATAAACTTACGCTTAAACAGTCCGATAAAAACGACCTTTGGTTTCATACAAAGGATATTCCGGGTTCACACACCGTTATTGTTACAGAGGGAAAAATTCCTGATGATGAAACAATACTTTTTGCGGCAGAATTAGCGGCATATCACAGCAAGGCAAAAGAGGCGGGCAAAGTCCCCGTTGACTTTACAAAAATACGCTATGTCAGCAAGCCACAAGGTTCAAAACCCGGTATGGTAATATACACAAATCAGCAGACAATATTTGTTGCACCGAAAAATCATCAGTAATATTTTATTCCGTTAAATTTCTGGGGAGGATAATATGAGAAGTCAGATTGTTGAGAGAATTATCCGTTCGGCACAGCCAATAATAAATAAACTCACGCTTGAAAGTCAGCGTTCAGGACAAACAGCTTTTTTCAGAATGAAACCGCACCCGAAAGGAGTGGAATATACTCCTGTTGATGATTTTTCTATGAAAGCAGAATGGGTTGTTCCCGAAAATGCCGATAAAGACAGGATTATATTTTATACTCACGGCGGCGGCTACGGAATGGGCGACCTTGTTTCATCAAGAGCATTGATTGCACCTGTTGCGAAAAAATGCGGAATGAAAGCGTTTTCGTTTGAATACCGTCTTGCACCCGAAAGTCCGTTTCCGGCGGCACTTGAAGATTCGCTTGCGGCTTATGATTATATTCTTGAATGTGGCTATAAGCCCGAAAATATCGTTATTTTCGGCGAATCAGCCGGCGGTGGACTCGTGTTTGCGACAATGCTGTCACTCAGAAAACAGGGTAAAACACTTCCGTCTTGTGCAGTTGCGGTTTCACCGTGGGCAGACCTTACCGAAACAAACCGTTCCTACATAAAAAACGGTGACAAAGACCCCTTGTTATCAGCGGAAAATCTCTCAAAACTTGCGACGGCTTATATCGGTGATGACTCTCCTTTAAATCCTCTTATTTCACCGGCTTTTGCGACTTATGACGAAAATTATCCGCCTGTGCTTATTCAGGTTGGCGACAAAGAAGTGCTTTATGATGATTCAATCGCTGTGCGTAATGCACTTGTAAACAGCGGTGTAAATACTGAACTTGAAATTTATGCGGATATGTGGCACGTTTTTCATATATGGCAGATTGAACAGGCTGACCTTGCAATACAGTCTATCGCCGATTTTATCAACAAAAACAGCGGCAAGCTGCCGCACCCGAATTGCGTTCAAAATTCTTGAAAACAATAACTTTATTTCCGCACATCAAACTAACAGTACACATAATAATTACGCATTACGAATTACGAATTACGAATTGTTTAAGGGTTGGTGCTGATTTTGAAACAAAAGAGATGGTATCGTCTGGATAATGCCGCAAAGATATATCCGGCGGTACGGACTAAAAAATGGTCGGGAAATTTCAGAGTATCGGCAACGCTTACGGAAAAGGTTGACCCTGAAATTTTGCAACAGGCACTTGATGATGTCAGAAAAAGGATAGTAAATCTTAATCTTGAACTTAAAACAGGATTTTTCTGGTATTTTTTTGAAGAAACCGACAGGGAAGTATTGGTTGAACCCGACAGTCAGAACCCTTGCGGTCGTATCGGCGGAAAACATAATCGTGATATGCCGTACAGGGTGAGATATTATGACAGAAGAATTGTTGTTGAAGTTTTTCACACACTTGCTGATGGTACAGGCGGAATGATTTTTTTGAAATCAATCGTTGCACGGTATCTTTTTTTGAAATACAGCGTAAAAATTCCGCCCGATGATGAAATTATATCCTGTGACAGTGAGTACGATACAGAAGAAATGGAGGACGCTTACAAGCGTTACGCAAAATTCCGCACAATGAAAAGCCGAAGTGAAACAAAAGGCTATCATTTCAAAGGAACGGCTTTGCCCGACGAACAGATAAGCGTTATTACAGGAATTATTCCTGTTGATGATGTTCTGAAAAAATCGAGGGAATATGGTGTTACGCTGACGGAATTTATCGTTTCGGTTATGATTGAATCGTTTATGAAATGTCAGGCACAAAGCAAGTCGAAAATTGAACGTCCGATAAAAGTCAGTGTTCCGATAAATCTGAGAAAAATTTATCCGAGTAAAACTATGCGTAATTTTTCGCTTTATATAAACCCCGGTATTGAACCACGATATGGAGAGTTTACATTCAGGGAAATTACGGAAGAAGTACATCACTTTATGCGTATGAACAACAAGGAAAAATATCTTAATGCGATAATGTGCAAAAATTTAAGTGATGAAATAAATCCGTTTCTCAGAATTGTGCCGCTCGTGTTCAAAAATATCGCAATGGCTACGGCATTCAGAATGTACGGTGAAACATTGGTGTCGTCAACATTTTCTAATCTTGGTCTTGTGAAAGTGCCGCCCGAAATGGAAAAATATATTGAACGTTTTGAGTTTATGCTTGGACGTTTTATGGCGGGAATGCCGAGTGCGGCGGCGGCAAGTTTCAAAGGAAAACTGTACATCAACTGGACAAGCGGCATAAAAGAAAAAGACGTTGAACGAAACTTTTTCACCTCGCTTGTAAAGTCGGGTATTCACGTTAAAATCGAAAGCAATATGTGCTAAGGGGGAACAGTGATGTCATACTGTGTAAACTGTGGTGTTGAACTCGAAAAAACTCAGAAACGCTGTCCGTTGTGCAACACACCTGTGATAAATCCGAATGAAACGGAAATTACAACTGAAATTCCGCCTTATCCTACTGACAATGTTGTAGTGGTTGAGCGGAAATTAAGACGAATGACTGCACTGCTTATAACAATAATACTGTTTGTACCGTTTTTATTGTGTCCGCTTTGTGATTTTCTTATTACAGGCAGACTTACGTGGTCGGTATATACAATGCTGTCAATAGAACTTGGCTGGATATACATTGTGCCGCCTATTCTGTTAAAACACAACACTGTAATGAAATGTGCGTGGATAGATTATTTTTCAACCATAATATTTTTATACGGCATAAATATGATATTTGCCCCCGAAAATAACTGGGCATTAGAAATAGCTTTTCCGATTTTATCATATCTTATGGCTGTTGTGCTGATTTATGCGGTTCTTGCACGGCGGTTCAATATCAGCGTGCTTGTATATATTGCAACAGGATTTGTATTTGTTGCGGTTATGAGTCTGCTTATTGAATACATCATCAACTCGTATAACAACATAAGCGGCGGTTTTGTATGGGCAGTTCCAGTTATGATTTCGTGCCTTGGCGTTGCCTTAATTCTGATTGTAATTTCAAAAATGACCAAACTGAAAGCCCTCATCAAAAAAATAATGCACATTTGAATCAGAGTGGAGAGTGGAGTGTGGAGAGTGGAGTTGTTATGAGTGCAGAGTGCAGAATGTAAAATGCGAGTCAGGAATTTGCACAACAAGGTTGCCTTTATCAATAACTAAATTCAGCGGAAAACAGTAGTGGTCACAATAACTACACACTCCACTCTCCACACTCCACTCTGTTATGTAAAGTTTGGGTGTGGTTTTTGTGTTTTGTGTGTAAAAAAACCAAAAAAAAATTTAACTATTAAGCTATTTTGTCGTTTTGACAGAAAAACATAAATTTCTTTAAAAGAATTTTGAAACGGTGACAATGTAATATCATTAAAATGTACGGGTTAAAATAGAAAAAGAAAATATCAGGAGGATTTTTTATGTCCCTCGATCAGACTACGGTTTCAAATATTCTTCTTGCAATGGGCGGTTTGGGACTTTTCCTTTACGGAATGAAGCTTATGGGCGACGGACTTGAACTTGCCGCTGGTTCAAGGCTTCGCAAAATGCTTGAAAAGCTGACCACAAACCGTTATCTCGGTGCATTGGTAGGTCTTGTTGTTACAGGTATTATTCAGAGTTCAACGGCAGTATCTGTAATGGTTGTCGGTTTTGTTAATGCCGAAATTATGACATTAAGTCAGGCAATAGGCGTTATTATGGGTGCAAATATCGGTACAACCGTTACCAGTATTTTGCTTTCGTTCAAAATTTCGACCTATGCTCCGATTGCAATTTTCATAGGAGCGTTTATGGTTGTTCTTTGCAAGAAAAATAATCATAAATATGTAGGACAGATTATTGCCGGTTTCGGAATACTTTTCTTTGGTATGTCAACAATGAGCGGTGGACTTGAACCGCTTGCAGATTCTCCGTTCTTCAAGAATATACTGACTTCCGTAAGTAATCCGTTTATAGGTATTCTTGTCGGTGTTATCTTTGCCGCAGCAATCCAGAGTTCGTCAGCGTCGGTAGGTGTCTTACAGGCACTCGGTGCAGTAGGTGCATTATCACTGCCTAATGCTGTTTACATTATTTACGGTCTTAATATCGGTGCTTGTTCAACAGCGGTAATTTCATCTATCGGTGCAACAAAAGCCGCAAGACGAACAGCAATGGCACACGTTATTTTTAACACACTCGGTACGATGCTGTTCACAATTATTACACTTTTAACACCGTTCATATCCTGGGTTCAGCAGTGTACGGACTATGTACCGCTGCAAATATCCATTGTGCATATTGTGTTCAATGTTCTTTGTACGGTTTTGTTCCTGCCTATGAGCAATCTTCTTACAAAGCTTGCGTGTATTATCATTCCCGGCGAGGACAAAACAAAGGAGGCATGCCGTCTGAAATATATAGATTCAAGACTTTTGCAGACGCCGCCTATTGCAGTTGCTCAGGTTACAAAAGAAATTGAGCGTATGGGAAATCTTGCAAAGAAAAATTTTGCAATGTCTATGGAATCACTGTTGAAAAAAGACTCAGCTCTTATTGAAGAAGTAGAAGAAAATGAAGAAGTAATAGATTATCTTAATCAGGAAATTACAACCTATCTTGTAAAAATCAACGGACTTAATCTTGAAGACTCAGACCGTGTTATGATAGGTTCGTACTATCACGTTGTAAGCGATATGGAACGTATCGGCGACCACTGTGAGAATATATGTGAGCTTGCCGCAATGGAAATTGCAAAAGGTGAATCATTCAGCAAAACCGCTTTGAATGAAATTGCAGAAATGCAGAAACTTGTTTCATCAATTATCGAAAATTCTCTCTTTATGTTCTCAACACGCAATTATGACAAAAAAATGATAAAGGTTGTCAGCAATACCGAACAGGAAATTGACAACTGTACAAGCCTTTACAAAGAAAACCATATTGAACGTCTGAGTAACGGCGAATGTGACGCAACAGTCGGCACTCTGTTTATGGAATTGCTCACTAACCTTGAAAGAATTGCCGACCATAGTACAAATATTGCTTTCTCAATGTACCCGAACCAAAAAGTTCCCGAAAAAGCACAACTTCCGGAAAACACTAATGCTTAATCAGTGTGGAGAGTGGAGTGTGGAGAGTGGAGTTGTGTTCAAAACTATTGCTATTTGTGGTATGTTTCCGCACATTAAATAATTATTCACTATTCATCATTCATTAGTAAAAATTTTAATGCCCGTGACCAAAAAAGTCACGGGTATTTTTTCTGTCAGGGTTTCACACGGAAAATTTACCTTTATCAATAACTCTGTTCATCGAAAGCAGCAACAATCATAATAACTCCACACTCCACTCTCAACACTTCACACTGATAAAAAGTATTCTTTGAGTTCGTCAGCGGTTTTTATGCTTATGAACGGATATTTTTCGCAAAGGTAACGGCAGATTTGTTTTGACTCGTCATTCATTCCACAGTCAAGGCATATTATCTGTTGGTTTTTGCTGAGATTAAGCCAGCGTGTCTTTGCGATTGCACTACGTACAAGAAATTCGGTTTGATTGCTGTCTTTGCCTATCGGAACAATAATGGCAGAATTGTTTATTTTCGGCGAAAAAAGAGCAAGTGACAAAAATTTATAAAAATCAATTATTCCGAATATCGCAAACGAAACAACAGCTATTCCGCATACAGTATAAAGCATTTTATAATCGCCCCTGTATATATAATATGCAGTTTTTGGATAATCTGTAATTGCTAAAATATTATGATTTTAGTTATTTATATCAATAACTCCACACTCCACTCTCCACACTGATTAAGAATTATTTTTCCCGTTCGTTGTTTTGACAAAGATGTATATGAATAATGAGTATAATATAGATAACTTAGTAAATTTATCGTGGGATAGTTTATAACTATTGTGGTAAATTGATATATTCCGCATAAAATTACTGAAATTATTATATCGGGGTGGTTTTGTTGAAGGTTCGTGAACTTGCTGCAAAACATTCATACCGCAAAATCAATATTGGCAGCGGTGCAAGAAAAATTCTTGTACAGCTTGTGTACACAGGCTGTGGATTTATTATGTCAAACGGCTCAGTTTTCGGAGCCTATGCCCCTTTCGGAATTTCAATGGCTGCGGCAGTACCGTTTCATAATGTGTTTGCGTCTTTTATAGGTTCGCTGATAGGATATATTGTGTTTTCGGGCAGCGGAAATAATTTTCGCTATATTGCAGCAATGGCGGCGGTAATTGCGATAAGGTGGACGCTTAACGATATAAAAAAACTTAACCGACATTCATTTTTTGCCTTTGCGGTGTGCTTTGTTCCGACACTTGCAACAGGTCTTGCAATGATGAGTGTAAGCGGCTTTACGGCAAAAGATACAATATTATATATAATTGAGGCACTTATTGGCGGTGCTGGTGCGTATTTTATTTCGAGAACGGTTGTAATGATTAACGGTACAAGAAGTCTTGGAATGTTAATGCCGCAAGAAGTAGCCTGTCTTGTACTCAGCGGTTGTATTGGGATATTGTCGCTTGCGAATGTCTGTATAGGTTCATTATCGGTAGGACGAATTTTTGCCGTTGTTGTGGTTCTGATGTCGGCAAGATACGGCGGAATTACAGGCGGTGCTGTTGCCGGAATATCAACAGGAACGGTTTTAGGACTTTCGTCGGCGACTTTTTCGTTTATAGGAGCGGCTTATGCTTTCGGAGGACTTATGGCGGGACTTTTTGCACCTGTCGGCAGAGTTGCAATGGCTGTTGCGTTCATATTCAGTAATGCCGTTATTTCAATACAGACAGGGAATATTACTGCTGTAATACAGGGACTTTATGAGGTTACTGCGTCAACGCTGATATTTATTGTCTTGCCGAAAAATACAGGAAAATTCATTACAGGAGTTTTTACATCAAAAAACAGTGACGAACACTGCGAGGGTTTGCGGCGGTCTGTTATTATGCGGCTTGACTTTGCGTCAAAGGCTTTGTCAGATGTTTCAAACGACGTTGAGGAAGTTTCTGAAAAGCTGTCACATATTATAACACCGACAATAGAGGGAGTTTACTCAAATGCTGTCGAAAATGTCTGTCAGCGTTGTGGTATGCGTGTGTTTTGCTGGGAACACCGTGACGGAGTTACATTGCAGTCATTTGATTATGTCAGCGAAAAACTGCGTAAAGAGGGTTCAATCACTGAGGAGGATTTTCGTGAAGATTTTCAGAAAAAATGCTGTCGTACAGTTGAAATGGCGGCGGCTGTCAATAAATATTATGAAAATTATCTTGCGTCAGAGGCGGCACAGCACCGTGTTGACGAGGTGAGAACGGTTGTTGCAGGTCAGTTTTGCGGACTTGGCGACATACTCGGAGAAATGGCTGAGGAATACGAAAACTATGAGTTCTTTGACAATAAAAATTCCGAAAAAATATGTATGATGCTGAAAGGTCTTGGACTTGTGCCTGTTGATGTAAGCTGTCACATTGATTATATGGGAAGAATGACCGTTGAAATAGAAACGGCTGACATTGACCGCAAAAAAATAAAACGTGCGGTTATTATGAAAGAAATTTCATCAATATGCGGACGGCGGTTTGATTCACCAAGTGTTACAGCGGCTTATGGACGGTGCAGGATTGTTCTTTGTGAAAGACCGTGCTTTGATGTTGAAATTGCGGCAAGTCAGCACATCAGCGGTAGTGGACAACTTTGCGGTGACCATTTCAGATATTTTAATGACGGAATGGGCAGAATGATAACCGTACTGAGTGACGGAATGGGAACAGGCGGTCGTGCGGCTGTTGACGGCGGTATGGCGGTAAGTATTATGTCAAAGCTGATAAAGGCAGGTCTTGGCTTTGACTGTTCTCTGAAAGTGGTAAATTCCGCCTTGCTTGTAAAATCGGGTGATGAATCCCTTGCAACACTTGATGTCGTTTCGATTGATTTATATTCGGGAGATACGGATTTTATGAAAGCGGGTGCGGCACTGTCGTTTATACGTAAGGACGGCGATATGTACCGTGTGGAAACGCCGTCTTTGCCTGTCGGAATACTTCCTGAAATTGAGTTTACCTATACAGAGGACACATTAAGTGAGGGCGATATTATAGTTATGGTTTCTGACGGTGCAACAGCAACGGGTGAAGAATGGATTGAACACATAATAAGCTCTTGGGAGGACAAAAGTATGCAGCAGCTTGCCGACCTTATCACAGACGAGGCGACCGCAAGACGTAATGATGGTCACGACGACGATATAACCGTTATTGCTATGCAGATAAAAAAACACTGACAATAAATGTAAATAAAAATTATATGTATTATAGTAAATAATTGTCAACATTACTGATTAAAAAACGAAAAATAATATATTATAATGATTTTTATAGTATAAGAATATCTGAGTCAGGACAAAAGTCGGAATATCATTTTCCGACTTTTTGTTTGAGAAAGGAAATGTTTATGAAAAGAAAAATAATGATGTTCATTACGGCTGTTACGGCGGCTTGTATGCTTTCAGCCTGTTCAGGAGAAGTGAATAATGCAAAACAGGGAACATATTATCTCAACGGCAATACAAGCAAACCTTATATAGTCATAGGCGAAAATAATACTATGGGATTTTACAATGTTGATTTTTCTGAATTGGAAAAAATGTACGAAGGTTCTACGATTGGATTGACTAACAGCAAGCGTGAACAAGAGGGCAGTGCGGATTTAACTGATAAGGAAGAACAGGAAATACGGGACAAAATAGACCTTGATGGTCAGTTCCTGAATAAGATGAATGAATATACTGTTGAAAAAGAGGAAGGTGCGTTGGGACTTTATATACCTGTAAATAATACTGAATTTTTTATGTATGTGCAGTATTATCCGTCAGACCAAAAAATAGTGTTTGAAAATTTCATTTATAAGCTGAAAGAGTGATTTTATGAAAACAATAATTAAAGCGGAAAATATCTGCAAGACTTTTGGTTCGGGTGAGGCTGAATGTAAAGCACTTGACGGAGTATCGCTTGAAATAAAAGAGGGCGAATTTGTCAGCATAGTAGGACGTTCAGGCAGTGGAAAATCAACATTTATGCACCTTATCGGAGGACTTGATAAGCCAGACAGCGGCAAAATAACAATAAATGATACGGTTATTACGGATTTAAATTCAAACAAACTTGCTGATTTCAGATGTAAAAATACAGGATTTGTATTTCAGGCTTTTCATCTTGAACCGAAATATACGGTATATGACAATATTTCTGTTCCGCTTTTGATTGCAAATACACCGCAAAAGGAAATTAAGGAAAAAGTTAATAATGTTCTTGAACAGGTTGGTTTAACAAAAAAGATAAAAGTAAAGGCGGCTAAACTTTCGGGCGGAGAAAAACAGCGTATTGCCATTGCCCGTGCTATTGTAAATAATCCGCCGATAATTTTTGCTGATGAACCTTGCGGAAACCTTGACAGCACAAATTCCGATATAATAATGAGTCTGTTTGAAAAACTTAACTCTATGGGAAAAACAATAGTGCTTGTTACACACAATATGTCGGACGCTGAACGCACAAAGAGAATAATCACCTTTAAGGACGGTAAAAAGACAGATGACAAAAATAACTAATCTTATGAAGTCAGTAAGGCTTGAACTGAAATCCGAAAAAGCGTATGTGTTTCTCGGTGCATTACTTCTTACTGCTATGCTTGCGTCGGCAATATTCATTGCGTTTATTTCAAATAATATTATGTCGGTGTTTGCGTCTTATGCAAACAGTATATGCCCGAACGGTATTTCAGTAAAAATCAGCGGTCTTACTTATGACAATGTTGATATGCTGAATGATATAAACTTTAAAGAAGTGTATGTTGATTCACCTGTTTATGTTGATTCGGCTGATTTTTATTTTGGAGATAAAGTGCTTGATGAATGTTCTGTCGGTGCTTATTATTTCAGAGATGAAAATAACAATATAACAGAGGGCAAAGGCTATTCTCAAAAAAATAATGTATCATCAGACGGTAAAATCCCTATGTGGATTTCGGAAGATACAGGCAAAAAATACGGCATAAAAGTCGGTGACGAAATAAAACAGATTATTTCTGATGAACTGACCGTTTCATATTATGTTGAGGGCATATATAACAGCGATAAATTTATGATAGACGACATAGGCATACCTTTTACGGCATATTATCAGGCTATGTCAGATGTCGGAAGATTTGTTCAACATAATATCTGCGGTGTTATCGGTGACGCAAAGGATTACAGCTTTATATGCAATCAGGTATCACAAAAAGGACTGACGGCTGGTTCGTCATTTGATGATGTTTTTAATGTTCTTAATATGCTGCGTGGTTTGTTTTTTATACTCAGTCTGTTTGTTACGGTAATTGCGGCAATAACATTTTCAAATATATGCAATGTTATCTTTAAGCACAGAATGAAACATATTATGCTTGAAAAAATTCTCGGACGGAAAAATCGTGATACAATGTTCATATACGGATTTATTATAGAATTGACTATAATAATATCATTGATTGCGGCAACGGTTGCGGTCTTGTGTTTACAGGGCTATGCGGAAACAGTCATTACAAATACTTTCGGAATAAAAATTGCAAATCTTACAGGCATTACAGCATATTTGCCTGTTGCATTTATTTTGTGCAATATAGTACTTATCCGTAGTTTTGTAAGTGTATTTAAAATTACAAGACGGTCTGATATTATTTCCGTCTTTGAGGACAGGGAGTGATTTTATAAATATAAAGAATTGCATTTATCTTGCACTGAAAAATATAAAAACATCATCTAAAACTACCCTTAAAGTTATTTCTGCATTTACCGTTGCAACAGTATGTATAATCTGTTTTTTCAGCTATGTTTTGTCTGTTGATTCACAAATTGATGATATGAAAAACAATATGGCGTCTTATAATTATATCGGCACAAATGACATATCATCAGTTTCAAAAATTGTTGACAAATACAGCATTATTACCGAAGTAAAACAAAAAGTAGCAGTACAGTTTGATTTTGATGATGATTTGCAGTCAACCGATATTGACAATATTGTTATGAAAACCGACAGCGGTGAATATAAAGGCATAAATGACTATTCAAATTATTTTCAGATTGATTTTTCCTATGGAACACCAAAAGATTTTTATTCCGTCTGTTTTAATACAGACGCATATAACGAAAATTATTCTGTCTTTACGGCAAGCGACTTAAAGGAATTTAATTCAAAATTCGGCAAAAGTAATTATATGCTTTTCGGAAATATGATAAATGGTTCAAAGCAAATTGTTATCAGTGATTATATGTTGGAACATTTCGGAATTAAAAAAGCGGATTTCAATAAACTTATTGGCAAAAAACTTTCATTCTACATAAAAGATAATGACAATCCGATTATAGAAAATTACACTCTTGTCGGAATAATTGATTCAGATATTTTTCATACTTCCTGTAACCGTTACAATTCACAGATTATAGTTTCATACAGTAACACCGAACTGAAATATGACAGTGATAATTATAATATATGCTATTATACTGACAGTTTCAGCAATACCAACAAACTTTCATTTATGTTTTCAAATGACGGTATAGATTGTGATTCTAATCCGTATTTAAACAGCTATGACAGCATAGAAAAACAGCAGTCTGTTTCATACAATCTGATATATATTGTTATAGTCTTTTTGATTGTGGCACTTTCGGTAAGCATTATAACTGTTATGTATTTTTATAATACGGAAAAAACAAAATATTCGGCTATGATGCTTGGATAGGCTTAAAACAGAAAAAACTCTTTTTGATACAGTCGCTTGAAGTTATAATTGACGGAATTATAGCACTGTTAATCGGTGGAGTGCTGTCCGTAGGACTTATTGTGTTGTTCAATCTGTATTTTTCAAATACAATAGGTGTTGTTCTGGAATTCAGTGCCGTTAAAATTATAATTGTTGCCATTATTGTTCTGATTTATATTATTGTACTTTCCCTGATTGTTTCACTTATAGATTTCATCAAATTCAAAAAGAACAGTCTTTCGGAAATACTTCAATAATTAACAGTTATTTAAAAAAATAGTATTTGAATATTTTTTTGACAGGTGTTATAATATACAGGCATACAAAATTTTAACGGGGGTTTTATGGAATATGGAAAGCCTTTTGAATGATATGAACAATTATTCCGAACAGATTGTAAAAAAGAAATTTTCGCCGTCAACATTTACTATGCTTGTTGTTTCTTTGTGTATGATTACGCTTATAGTTTTTGTGAGCGTGTATCTTTCAATGTATTTCGGCTGGCTTGTGCCTGTTGCGATACTGCTGTTTTGTCTTGGAATTTATCTTGCGTATTATCTTCTGAAAAATTCGGGTATAGAGTATGAATATACCTTTGTACTCGGAGAAATGCGTATTGACAAGATAAAAGGAAAAAACAAGCGTAAAAGAATTACTGTTTTTGATGTAAAATCAATAGACAAAATGGGGAAATACATTGACCCCGAAACAAAAAAGAAAAAAATTGATACATCAAAATATTCTTTGGTTCTTACCGCCTGTGAAAACGAAAACAGCGAAAATACTTATTATATCATAATTCACGATAAAATAAGACAAAAACCGGCACTTCTTCTTTTTACACCTAACGAAAGAACAATGGAAATGATTCGTCCGTATTTTTCGGTTGAACTTAAAAAACAATTTCTCAAAAACAAAATCTGACTTTTTGATTCCTCCTTGTAAAAGGGGGAATTTTTTTATCTGGATTTTAAAGAAAATATACAATTTTTTACTCAAAAAAATTGAAAAGTTATATAATATATGTTAAAATAATTAAACAGAGGAAAATATATTATGTGACTTTTTTAATTCTATCAGATGAGGGTGAAGTATATATGTTGGTTGTAACAAGTGATGAAATGAGAAATATCGAAAAAAAGGCTGTTGAAAACGGCAGTACATACCTTGGACTTATGGAAAAAGCCGGAGGTTTTATTGCTGAAAAGGCGGCAAAGATTATTACCGCAAAAAAACTGAAAAATATTGTAATTCTTTGCGGAAAAGGCAATAATGGCGGTGATGGTTTTGTTGCGGCAAGATTTCTTTCGGTGATGTGTGATGTTACTGTTATTCTTGCCGACGGAGAACCGAAAACAAATGACGCAAAAATGAATTTTAATCTTATGCCGCACAATATAAAAACAATTTCGTATATTGCTGAAAAAGAAGAATGTATCAACAGCATTAACAACGCTGAAATACTCATTGACGCAATATACGGCATAGGCTTTAAAGACGCATTAAATCCTGAAATTTACGAACTTTCGGAATATTATAACGAAAACAAAAAAGCCGTGAAAATTTCTGTTGACTTGCCGAGCGGAATTATGTGCGACACGGGAGAAATAATAAACGGCTGTTTTAACGCTGATTATACCGTTACATTTACTGCACTTAAACCACTGCATATTTTGTATCCGTCAATGGATTTTTGCGGAGAAGTTTCCGTTGAAAATGTCGGTGTGCCAAAACAAATACTTGACGAATGTTCATATATTATGAAAACAACCGACGAATATATCTGTGAAAATCCATTAACAAAACGCAGAAAATCCGCCCATAAAGGTACTAACGGAACACTTTTTTCATTATGCGGCAGTTACGGAATGGCGGGTGCGGCGGTGCTTTCGGGCAGTGCGGCACTCAGAACAGGAGTAGGACTTTTGCGTATGGCTGTTCCGAAATCAATATATGAACTTGTTTCGTCAAAGCTGACAGAGGCAGTATTTATGCCGCTTAAACAGAATGACGACGGCACAGTCAGCATAGAGGAATTTAATAAAATCCTTTATGATGTACTTGAAAAATCAAGTGCAATGCTTATCGGCTGTGGTCTTGGAATGAATGACGAGCTGAATGACTTGGTTTCACTGCTTATCGAAAACTCAACAAAGCCTATTGTTCTTGACGCTGACGGCATAAATGCGGTTTGTATGAATATAAATGTATTGAAAAGGGCAACAGTTCCTCTTATTCTCACGCCACACCCCGGCGAAATGGCAAGACTTACAATGTCTGATACAAGAACCGTACAGTGTGACCGCTATAATATTGCAAAAAACTTTGCCGAAGAATACGGTGTAACCCTTGTGCTGAAAGGTGCAAACACTCTTGTTGCAACCCCTGACGGAAATGTATATGTAAATCTCACAGGCAACAACGGAATGGCAAAAGGCGGCAGTGGTGATGTTCTTGCCGGAATGATTGCGTCATTTCTTGCACAGGGAATGAGTGCCGAAAAAGCCGCCGTTTACGGTGTATATTATCACGGACTTGTCGGAGATTTATGTTCCGAAAAATACTCCTCACGTTCAATGCTCCCCTCAGATATGGTCACAGAACTTAAATCAGTATGGAGGAATTTATAATGCGTAATGCGTAATTCGTAATGCGTAATTGTTGTGACCGCCACTATATTTGACAAATTCAGTTAATGATAAAGATAACTTTTTTGAAACATTACCTCTGTTCTGATGAACATTATCCCCAAAAAATAACTTTTCGTACAAATTCTGCATAGAAGTTTTGGTTATAATAAAACTTAAAATCAAAGCGTAAACTTGTGGTTCACACTAATTACGCATTACGCATTACGAATTACGAATTGATTTTGGTGGTGTTTGGGTGAAAAGGCTGTGTGTAATTGTTCTGAGTTTGGCGGTAGTTTTTGTTATGTGTTCGTGTTCGGTAGCGGAAAAAATACCCGAAGTAATAACAGGTATCGACAAAAACGCAAGCGTGGAATATGACGGAATGAATTATCAGTGTCACATAACACGGCTTACTGACGGAGTAGTGTCTGTCGGGGTAAATTCGCCCGAAAATCTGTCGGGACTTATGTTTCGTCAGGCTGACGGTAAGTTTTCAGTTTCGTGCGATAACCTTATATGCAAAACCGACAGCGTGACATTACCTGAAACATCATTTCCTTTTATGATAATAAAAATTCTCTCATCAGCCTCAGTAAAAGAAAATCTGTTGTATTGTTCGTCAGAAAACGGCAGTTTTAAATTTACGGGCAACAGTGATACGGGTGCATATCAGCTTTTTACCGACAAAGAGGGAAATATTACAAAAATTTGTGACGATAACACAGGCTTGAAAGTCAATTTTGAAAAGAATAAATAATTTATGCAATTTTTCCACTCCTGAAATACAGGGGTGGAATTTTTGTTTTTGTAAAAAAATCTTAACGTATTTTTTACTGAAATAATAATGCGGATTTTACTTTTTGAAAATATAATAAGCCTTGTTCAAATAACAAAAATAAAAAAGGAGAAAGAGAATATGAGTATTAGTAAGAAAATTATTGCTGCTGCTCTTGCACTCTCTGTTGTGGGAGTTTCCGCAGGAATAACTGCAATCGCAGCAACTGAACACTGGAACGACGCAACAACAAATACCGCTGTTTCAGCTGAATGGGAAAGCTGGAAAAACGAATGGGAAACAGTTAAAAACAACCACGAACAGATAGTTCTGACACCTGGTGCAGACGCTACACAGCTTAACTTCGGTTGGTATTCAAAAACAGCCGACGAGGCAAAAGTGAAAATTTCAAAGTCAGAGGATATGAGTGATTCGTCAGAATTTACAGGTACAGCAAATGACACTAAGGTAATCGACGGCACTACATATTATTCAAATAAGGTTACTGCAACAGGTCTTGAAGAAAATACAACTTATTACTATCAGTATCTTCTTGACGGTGAATGGAGCAAAGCCGCAAAATACACAACAAAAGGCACAAAGAACTTTTCTGTATTCTATGTAGGCGACCCACAGATTGGTGCATCAAAGGGACAAATTCCTTCAACAAGTACTGAAAAACAAACTGTTGAGCTTGCCGCAAGAAATGACGCTTTCAACTGGAACAAAACTCTTGAAGCAGCAACAGCAAAATTCCCTGATGTAAGTTTCTTGCTTTCAGCCGGTGACCAAATTAACCAGACAGATGTAAGCACAGAGGCAAATGAACTTCAACAGGCTTACGAATATGCCGGTTTTCTTAACGCTGACGCTTTGAAGTCACTTCCTGTTGCTACAACAATCGGTAACCACGACTCAAAGTCAGACAACTACAAAAACCACTTCAACAACCCGAACTCATTCGTTGAGGAAACAAGCCCGTCTGTTGCCGGCAACGGTTATTACTTCACTTATGGTGATGTACTGTTTATGGTAATCAACACAAACAACTATAACTGTGCAGACCACGAAAACCTTATTAAAAAGGCTACAACAGAAAATCCTGACGCAAAGTGGAGAATAGTAATGTTCCACCAGGATATTTACGGTTCAGGTCTTGACCATTCAGATTCAGACGGTATAGTATTAAGAACTCAGCTTACACCTATATTTGATAAGTATGATATTGACGTTGTACTCCAAGGTCACGACCACACATATTCAAGAACTTATCAGCTGACAGGCGACGGACAGGCACACACAGCTTATGAACAGGGTGCAGGTATAGGCACAGACCCTGATTATCTCACTCAGAACCTTTGCTACAACATTGTTGATAAAACATCAGGTACTGTAACAGACCCAGAAGGCACAATCTATATGGAAGCTAACTCAGCAACAGGCAGTAAGTTCTATGAGCTTATCGCTGAACAGCAGGATTATATCGCAGCAAGAAGCCAGACCTGGACTCCTACATACTCAGTAATAGATTTCTCTACTGCTGATGACGGTTCATCAACAAGCTTTACAATCAATACATACGATGTAACAACAGGCGACAAAATAGACGATTCTTACACAATCACAAAGACTCTTGAAACTCCTGAGGAACCAAGCGAAGAACCAAGCGAAGAGCCAAGTGAAGAACCAAGCGAAGAACCAAGCGAAGAGCCAAGTGAAGAGCCAAGTGAAGAACCAAGCGAAGAGCCAAGTGAAGAACCAAGCGAAGAGCCAAGTGAAGAACCAAGCGAAGAGCCAAGTGAAGAACCAAGCGAAGAGCCAAGCGAAGAACCAAGTGAAGAACCAGGTGAAGAACCAGACAACAACGTTGACGACAACAACAATGACGACAACGGCAACAACAGCAACAACGCTAACAATGGCAACAACAATGCTGGAAACAACAACAGCAACAATAATGCCAACAACAGCGGCAAGGGCGACAGCACTAAGAATAATATAGTAAACACAGGTGATACTGACATAGTATTCTTTGTAGCAATCGCAGTAGTTACATCAGCTGTAATCGCAGTAATCCTCTTCAAAAAGAAAAAAGAAGAAGCATAATTGAAAAACAAAAAATCAGATAACTCATAAAAGAGCAGGGGCGGCTGTAATGACCGCTCCTGCTTAATTGTATAAAAAGGAATGAAATGAATGTCGGATAAAATAAAGACGGTTTTTTCGGATAAAAAGAAGATTATTAAAATATCGGTTGCATTGGTTTTCTTTATTGTGTTTGCGGTGTTTTTGTATTTTTTTAATCAGGTTGAAAAGCCCGAACTTGTAAGCACAAACGGAAGAACCTTTGAAACCGCTGTTGTTACCGAAATTGTACAGGATAATATTCAGGAGGACGGTTCAAGAATAGGAAACCAATACCTTAAATTAAAAATGCTCAGCGGTGAACTTGCGGGACAAACAGTAGATGCAACCAGTGCAAACGGACATCTTTTCGGTGCTGAATGTAAAGTAGGTATGAGGGTAGTAACCGTGACAAGCATATCGGGAGATGTGACGGTAACATCTGTTTACAGTCAGGACAGACAATATGTGATTTATATTTTTGTCACGATATTTATGCTGATTATGTGTATTATCGGCGGAAAAAACGGTTTAAAATCCGTACTTGGACTGGTATTTACATTTGTGTGCATAATTTTCCTGTATCTGCCGATGATTTTCAGGGGATTTTCGCCATTCTTTGCGGCAATAGTTGTAGTTATACTCACGACATTTGTAAGTATGCTGCTTATAGGCGGTTACACAAAAAAGACATTCTGTGCAATAACAGGTACTGTTGCCGGCGTTGTTATATCGGGACTTTCGGCGGCAATTTTCGGATATTTTGCCGGAATTTCGGGATATAATGTTTCTGACATAGAATCACTGCTTTTCATAGGTCAGTCAACAAATATTGATATAGGCGGTCTGCTGTTTTCGGGAATACTCATAGCGTCACTCGGTGCGGTTATGGACGTAGGTATGTCCGTTTCATCAACAATAAACGAAATTCACCTGAACAGTCCGAATATGACAAGAATACAGCTTTTTAAAAGCGGCATAAATGTCGGTCGTGATATGATGGGAACAATGTCAAACACACTTATACTTGCCTTTACAGGAAGTTCACTCAGTACACTTTTGCTTGACTATGCTTATAATCTGCCGTATCTTCAACTCATAAATTCATATTCTATCGGCATAGAAATTATGCAAGGTTTGTCGGGAACTATCGGGGTTATTCTTACCGTTCCGATAACATCAGCCGTTACGGCATTTATGATTACAAACAAAAAAACATTTTCGCTGAAAAAGAATAAAACTACTCAAAATGAAATAACCGAATAAAATTATATTTTTCCGTTGTGGACATATAAGCCGTAATATGATAGAATATTAAAAAAATATGGAGGCTTTTTTATGCTTTGTGAGAGTATTCCCGGAATTGAATGGTTTGCAAACAATAATCCCTACACGGAATCACATATGTTATTTCATTATATAATTCTCCCTGATGTAAAGGAAGAAACAATGACCGTCAAAGTATGGGTAGGAAAATACTGCTACGAAAAAAGTATTGATGAAATTGTTGACGAGCGTACTTTTCCGCTGACAAAAAGCGGTCTTGCGGAGGCTGTTGAGTACATAAGGGACGAAGATTATAAACTTTAATAATTTTTTGAAAATTTTACTTGCATTTTGGCTGACGATAATATATAATAATAAAGTATTCCGCTTTTGCGGACTGCTTTATGGAGAGTTGTCCGAGCTGGCCGAAGGAGCACGATTGGAAATCGTGTAAACGGCTACAACCGTTTCAAGGGTTCAAATCCCTTACTCTCCGCCAGAATCCGCCGTAATTTTGATGGAATTACGGCGGATTTTTTGAAATTAAGAATATAAAAATTTGTTTATAGCAGTTTTTAATGAAAAAATAAATTGGCAGTTGAGGGAGAAATTCTTATGAAAAAAATAAATAGTACAGGTTGCCTGATTTTAGCTGTTATATGGTTTTTAATATCATTATATTATTTTTTGGGAATGAAAAATATAGCCATAGGCATTTTATGGCTATTAAGCGGAATTGTAGAATTAGTTATTGCATTGGTCATGCATTCTAAGGAAAAGAAAGGCAGATAAAGTCCATTTTACTGAACTGAATGTTGTTGTGAATATTACAGATTAAAATGAAGTCTAATTAACATTGTGTTTTTCAGACTTCCTTTTTTTCGTGTTTCAAGTAAAAACTTCTGAAAACAGGGGAGTTTTTTCTGATTTAAAGTAAAAACTTATGAAAACAGGAAAGTTTTCACAAAATTCAGATAAAAATTATTGATAGCAATAATGTTCTTTGGTATAATATTAAGTAAGGGGGCTATGTTATGATTATCAGACCGTATTATATGAATATGCTGAAAAAATACCGTGATGTTCCTCTTGTCAAGATACTTGCGGGAATAAGGCGTTGCGGTAAATCCACAATACTTGAAATGTTAAAAGATGATTTGATTAAAAGCGGCATTTTGCCTGACCATATTATAAGTATGAGATATACATCAGAAGATTTTGATGACGGAATGACCGACAAGGATATGTACAAAGGCATAAAGGCACAAATGACCGACACAAAACGTTATTATCTTTTGCTTGATGAGGTTCAGGAAATAAACGGCTGGGAAAAGGCAGTCAACAGTCTGCTTGAAAATGCGAATACCGACATTTATGTTACAGGCTCAAACTCAAAACTTATGTCGGGCGAAATATCTACCTATCTTACAGGCAGATATATCTCTATTCCGGTTTTTACTCTGTCATTTTCCGAGTATCTTGAATTTAAAAAATCCGGACACCGCTCGGAAAGGGAGCTTCTGAACGAATATCTGAGAATGGGAGGTTTTCCGATAGTTGCACTCGGAAATTTTGATGAACACTCGGCATATCAGATAGTAGAGGGAATTTACAATTCAGTTATTACAAGCGATATTACAAAACGGCACAATATAAAAAATTTTGATTTATTCAATCGTGTTGTAAAATATATCGTTGAAAATGTCGGCAAGACTTTTTCGGCAAACTCAATACAAAAATTTCTGAAAAGCGAGGGACGTTCCCTGTCGGCAGAAAGTGTATATAACTATCTTGAATGGCTTGAAAAGGCTTTTGTGATATATCGGTGTCAAAGATATGATTTACAGGGGAAATCCGTTTTAAAAACACAGGAAAAATTCTATCTTGCAGATACTTCACTGAAATATTGCGTTATGGGGTTTAATCCAAAATCTGTTGCCGCAATGCTTGAAAATCTTATTTACTTTGAACTTCGCAGAAAGGGTTATGAAGTATATATCGGCAAGAACGAAACAAAAGAGATTGATTTTGTTGCTGTAAGACGTGATGAAAGAATTTATGTTCAGGTATGCCGTAATCTTCCTGATGACTCCGACAGGGAAATTGCAAATCTTCTTGAAATAAAAGACCACTATCCGAAATATGTTGTAACGCTTGATGAACTTGCAACAGGGAATATTAACGGTGTTAAAATCGTTCATCTGGCGGATTTTCTTCTGAAAGAGGAATATTGAAATTTGTATTATAAAACAATCTTGCCGCTATCGGCAAAAACATAGAAATATCAGTGCATAATTTATTGATTTCTTGCCGATAATATGTTATAATTATATCACAAGGTGGTGTGATATGAAGTATTTATCTGTTGCAGAAACGGCTAAAAAATGGAATATATCCGAAAGGACAGTACGAAATTATTGTGCCACAGGAAAAATACCCGACGCTTTTCTGACGGGCAAGACGTGGAATATTCCAGAAAATGCAAAACGTCCAGAGCGTATCAGTAAAAAGAACGATAAACCAACAAATCTTCTTGAAGTGTTGAAAGCAGAAAAAAACGGAAAAATCAAAGGCGGTATCTATCATAAAATACAGATAGAACTGACATATAATTCAAATCATATTGAGGGCAGCCGACTTACTCACGAACAGACAAGATATATATACGAAACGAATACAATCGGAATAACCGATAAGGCACTTAATGTTGATGATATTGTTGAAACGGCTAATCATTTCAAATGTATTGATATGGTGATTGACAATGCAAATCAGCCTTTAAGCGAAAAATTCATCAAGCAACTGCACCTTACACTGAAAAGCGGTACAAGTGATTCACGCAAAGATTGGTTTGCCGTTGGTGATTATAAAAAACTCCCGAATGAAGTCGGCGGTATGGAAACAACACTTCCCGAACAGGTGTCCGAGCGTATGAAAACACTTATTGATTCATACAACAGGCAAAAATCAAAAACATTTGATGAACTTATTGAATTTCATTATGCTTTTGAGTCGATTCACCCTTTTCAAGACGGCAACGGGCGAGTGGGACGGCTTATTCTTTTTAAGGAATGTTTGCGTAATAATATTGTTCCGTTCATTATAGATGATGATTTAAAAATATTTTATTATCGTGGTTTGCACGAATGGAAAATGGAAAAAGGCTATCTTATAGATACTGGTCTTACGGCTCAGGATAAGTTTAAAAAATATCTTGATTATTTCCGTGTGCCGTATCAGGACGGCAAAAAATAAAGGCGGCTTTTCAAACCGCCTTTTTAAGTAAATTAACCCCAAAAAAGAAAAACACCCCGAACACGATATTCGTGTCGGGGTAATTTAATGGTCGAGGTGACTGGATTCGAACCAGCGGCCTCTACGTCCCGAACGTAGCGCTCCACCAAACTGAGCTACACCTCGATTTTTAAGTTAAGCCTTAACATAATGTCAAGGCTTAACAATGGCTGCGGAATAGGGATTCGAACCCCAACAAACAGAGTCAGAGTCTGTCGTGCTACCGTTACACAATTCCGCAATATTAACTTTTGAACTGTTTTCTGTCGAGAACATTATTGATTATACTACCGTGCTTTTGAAATGTCAAGAGTTTTTTTATATTTTTCTGAAATTTTTTACTGTTTTTTCAGAATTTGCTGAAAATCGTCAGAATGTATAATACCCGAAAAAATTGATATTATACATTCCGGCTTATAAAGGTTTAACACAGTGATAATTTCAGAATCATTTCGGCGGCTTTTATTCCGTCAACGGCGGCTGAAATAATACCTCCGGCAAATCCGGCACCTTCTCCGCAAGGATACAAGCCTTTGAGTGAAACCGACTGCATATTCTCATCACGCATAATACGAACAGGTGATGAACTTCTGCTTTCAACCGCCGTAAGAACAGCGTCACCGTCAGCAAAACCGCTTAGTTTTTTGTCCATAAGAATTATACCCTCACGCATTGAATCAGTGATATAATCAGGCAAGCACAAATCAAGGCTTGTAAGCTCATATCCCGGCTTGTAGCTTGGAATTACACAGCCGAGAGAAGTTGATTTTTGCTTTTTCAAAAAATCACATACACGCTGTACAGGTGCATTATAATTTCCGCCGCCTGTTTCAAATGCTCTGTTTTCAAGTTTTCGTTGAAGTTCAACACCGGCAAGAACATCATCACTCCCGAAATCATCAGGGTTAATTCCGACAAGAAGTGCCGAATTTGCATTTATTTTGTCACGGGTAAACTCACTCATTCCGTTTGTGACAAGGCGTTTTTCCTCGCTTGCGGCGGCAACGACACTTCCGCCCGGACACATACAGAATGTATATACTCCACGTCCGTTTTTAAGATGTACGGCAAGTTTGTAGTCAGCCGCTGAAAGATAAGGACTGTTCCAGAATTGTCCGTATTGCTGTTTGTTTATATTTTCCTGTAAGTGTTCAATTCTTGCACCCATTGAAAACGCTTTTTGCTCCATTTTAATACCGCTGTCAGAAAGCATTTTAAACGTATCTCTTGCACTGTGACCTATCGCAAGAATTATATTATCAGTCGGTATCGTCTGAATTGTGCCATTGTGTTCCGTCACTGCGGCGGTAACACAGCCGTCCTTTGTCTTAAAGCCTGTCAGTTTTGTTTCAAAAAGCACCTCGCCGCCCAAAGATATAATCTTTTTGCGGATATTCTTAACTGTTGTTTTGAGTTTGTCCGTTCCTATATGTGCTTTTGCAAGATAAAGTATTTCTTCGGGAGCTCCGTTTTCGACAAATTCATTGATAACTTTTCTTGTGCGGCTGTCCTTTGTTCCTGTTGTGAGTTTTCCGTCAGAGAATGTTCCGGCACCGCCCTCGCCGAACTGAACATTTGATGTTGTGTCAAGTATTCCCGTTGTCCAGAATTTATTTACATCAGAAGTGCGGCTGTCAACATCTCGTCCACGCTCAATCAAAATCGGCTTTTGTCCCGACTGTGCAAGAATAAGAGCGGCAAAAAGTCCGCAAGGACCACTGCCAACAACAACAGGTCTTTGTGCAAGCGGTTTTGACAGAGGTAAATCATACTTGTATTCCTCAACAACTGAGGCTGTGCTTACTTTGTCGGAAATATACTGTTCTTTTCCGTCAAGTTTTACATCAACAGTTGCCTGAAAATGCACATTGTTCTTTTTTCTTGCGTCAACACTGCGTTTGTAGAGTGACGCATATTTTATTTCTGAAACATTTATTTTTAATTTTTTTGCCGCCGCTTTTTTAATGGTTTCTTCATTGTAATCAAGCGGCAGTGAAATATCGTTTATTCTTATCATTATATTGTCCTCATTTAATGTATTTTGATGGTATCATTCCGCTGCCGAAAGCAAAATGAAGATTATAACCTCCGCAGTCGCCGTCAACATCAAGCAATTCTCCGCATACATATAAATTCTTTACTTTTTTTGACATAAGTGTAACGGGATTTATATACTCCGAACCTATGCCGCCGGCACTGACCTGTGCTGACTTGTAGCCGTCGGAAATTACAGGTGTAAAGATGAAATTTTTGACCGCATTTGCAATTTTTTTAATTTCGTAATCATTAAGCTGACCGCATAGTTTTTTATCAAAATGACAGTATTCGGTTATTGACTGAGAAAGTTTCTTGCTTAATGCCCCCGAAAGAATATCCTGTGTTTTATTATCCGCAAAAATTCTGCGGCATTTCTTTAAATAATTGCATAAAACATCAAACGAATATTCACTCATAACGTCAAGAGAAATTTTTATATTATTATATTTCTTGCCGTTTATTGTGCCAAGCATAAAAAACTCATTTACAAAGCGTGAAATTTCAAAGACGCATATTCCCGAAATTCCGTAATCGGTAAACTGAATTTCTCCGTCACGTTTTTTTATGGTTTTTCCGTCGGCAATAAGCGACACATTGCCTTTTGCACGAACACCTTTAAGATTTTTGTATTTTTCTTTGGTGTAAATCGGCGAAAGTGCCGGAAACAGCGGTGTATGTTCAATTCCGAATGAACTCAGAAGTTTATATCCGCTGTCGTCAGAACCAAGTAAATTAGACGCCTGTGAACCAGTTGCAAAAATTAAATTTTCGGCTTTAAGCGTAATTTCGGAAGAACTAATAATAAAGATACCGTTTTCACGATTTATTGATGTAATATTAAATCCGCATAATTCCTCTATGCCAAGTTTTTCGCACCGCATACGCATACAGTCAAGAACCGTTGTCGCCTGATTGCTGTGCGGATAAACTCTGCCCTCCGTATCGTCACGGAACAACACTCCGATTTTGCCGAAAAATTTTTCGGAATCGTCGGGCGAAAATCCAGAAATAACAGAATTTATTATCTGTCTGTCACCGTAATAATGTTCAGGGCTGACATTTCTGTTTGTTATGTTACAGCGACCGTTTCCCGTTGCAAGAAGTTTTCTTCCTGTACGGACTTGTTTTTCGATTATTGCGGTACTGCCCTTTCCGAACCGTTCACCACAGGTAATTGCGGCGGCAAGTCCTGCCGCACCTCCGCCTATGACTGCAATTTTTACGCTTTTATTTTTCATTATAACCACTTCCAAAGCTATGATAACATATATTTATAATTGTATCAACAATAAAAAGTGTTATATTATCGAAATTGACATTTGCAAAAAATAACATAAACTTGTTAATCTTTATGTTATAGTTGGAATGTTATTGTTTTAAAGTTAATTTTTTCGTAAAATTGTTCTGATAATCTCATTAAGTTATTTTATACTTCATTTTGTAAATCATATATGTATAGCAAACATAACATTACTTGTTACATAAAGTTGGTTGCAAATAGCCTTGACTGAATATAAAATATAGCTATGGAGGTACGAAAAATATGAAAAATTCTAAAATTAACATAAGTAAGAATCTTGTATTTCTTAGAAAATCTAATAAGATGTCTATTGAAGATGTTGCAGAAAAAATCGGTGTTTCAAGACAAGCTATCTCTCGTTGGGAAAACGGAGAGTCTATTCCCGATATTATAAATTGCGATGCATTAGCAGAACTTTATAACGTTTCTATTGATGATTTACTTCACTTTTCGCAAGAAGAAACCCCTTTTCCAATAGCACCAAAGGGTAAACATATTTTCGGAACAACCGTTCTTGGAGAGCGTGGTCAGGTTGTTATTCCGAAAGCTGCACGAAATACTATGAATCTTAAAGCAGGAGATATTCTGCTTGTACTTGGTGATGAAAATCTAGCAACAAGAGGCATAGCATTGGTTTCTTCTGATACCTTTATGAAACAAATCAAGGAAATTATGGACGCATATTATCCAAACAAGAACGATTGAGTGGAGGATATTAAAATGGAAACAGTTCAGAAAAAGTCAAAAAAGAAAAGAAAGATCGGAAAAATTATTGCACTGATAATTTTAGGAATAGTAATTATTATAGCAGTTTTAATTTCAATATATTTCTATCAGTGTACTCATTATTGGCAAGCAGATATGCAAAGAACGCTTGACGCCGGTTTCGAGGAAAAGAAAATCACTTTATCTGACGGCTCTGTTATCAATTATGCCGAGGGTCCTGACAATGGAAATGCTCTTTTACTTATTCATGGACAAACAGAGGCGTGGGAAGATTATACCCGTGTTCTTCCTGCACTAAGCGAAAATTGGCACATATATGCTGTTGACTGCTATGGTCACGGAGAATCCTCACATAACGAAAAAAAATATTATCTCAAAGAAAACGGTGACGATTTAATTTGGTTTGTTAATAATGTTATAAAGGAAAATACTGTTGTTTCAGGACATTCCTCAGGAGGACTTCTTGCTTCATATGTTGCCGCATATGGCGGAGACAAAATCATTGGTGCAGTTCTTGAAGACCCGCCTGTATTTTCAACAGAAAAAGAATATTTTGAAAAATCCTTTGCATATCATGATACATATAAGGTTATGCACAAATATCTGCAAAGCGATAAATCAGAATGTTGGGAGTCATATTATATGCGTCACTGTTTATGGGGACAACTATATATGGCAAGCTCTATGGACGGTCTGGCAAATTATGCACAACAATATCATGAACAGCATCCAAACGAAAATGTTCAATATTTCTTTATGCCTGAATCTATAAACTTTATGTTTATGTATATCAATGAATACGATATGCAGTTTGGTGAGCATTTTTATGATTATAGCTGGCACAGTGAAATATCACACGAAAAACTTATGTCAGATATAAAAGTTCCCACAATCTTCCTGCACGCAAAGGATAATTATACAGATGATGGTATTCTGATGGCTGCCAGCTCTGACGAACAGGCAAGAAAGGCTGTAAGTTTGATTGAAAACTGCGAATTGATTGAGCTTGAAAGCAATCACGATATACACCGTTTCAACTCAAAGATATTTATAGATGCAATTAATCAGCTCTCTGAAAAATTGTAATACTTAAAAAGAAAATAAAGTCTTACAACGATTTTTATAATTTGATATCCTTTGAAAGTTAATTTTATTTGATTACGTTACAATTTTTATCAAAAGCCTTGATAACAATAGGATTTTCTTGTTATTTTTTCGGATTTCTCGTATGGTTACCATAGATATTACTGTTGCAATCATAGCAAACAACATATATAATGTAAATTGCGGCTGTATATAATGTAAGAACTGCATTTTTCTTTGAAGGAAAATGCAGTTTGTTGTGAAGAAAATCACGAAAGGAATGATAAAATGGAGAACGATAATCTTAAAAGAATGGGTAGTGAACCTGTTTTCAGGCTGATTATGAAAATGTCACTTCCGGCAATGTTTTCAATGGTTGTACAGGCACTGTATAACATTGTTGACAGTATGTTTGTTTCTTATGTAGGAAAATACGCATTGACTGCCGTATCACTTGCGTTTCCTATGCAGTTCCTTATGATAGGTGTTGCGGTAGGTACTGCAATAGGCATAAACTCGCTTATTTCAAGACGTTTAGGCGAAAAGAAAAACGAGGAGGCTGACAAAGCCGCTACCTATGCACTTGTTATAGGTGTAGTTACGTGGATTGTGTTTGCGTTAATCGGTTTATTCTTTTCGTCGGCAATAATAGGTGCATATACGGACAATCCTTTTGTTTATGAGGCAGGAACACAATATCTTTCCTGTGTGTTTATTTTTTCAATCGGTGTATTCGTAGAAATCAATATTGAAAAAACCTTACAGGCAACAGGAAATATGATTTTTCCTATGTTGTTTCAGCTTGTCGGTGCAGTGCTGAACATTGTGCTTGACCCGATATTCATTTTTGGCTTTGGATTTATTCAGTCCTACGGAACTCTCGGTGCGGGAATTGCAACAGTAGTGGGACAGATTATTTCAATGATTTTTGCATTGTGTGTACTTTTCCTCAAAAAGCACAGTGTTAAAATCGACTTCAAATATTTCAGACATTTTGATTTTTCGATTATAAAGGACATCTATGCGGTAGGTTTTCCGTCAATCATAATGCAGAGTATCGGCTCGGTTATGTTACTCGGTCTTAACGGGATACTTGCCGGAATTTCAGAAACTTATGTTGCCGTACTCGGTGTTTATTACAAATTGCAGTCGTTTGTATTTATGCCTGTTTTCGGACTCACTCACGGAGTAATGCCGATTATGGGTTATAACTACGGTGCAAAAAACAAAACAAGGCTTTTGCAGTCGCTCAAATACGGCACACTTATTGCACTTGTTGTTATGGGAATAGGTGTAATACTGTTCCAGACAATTCCTGAACTTTTGCTCGCAATATTCAATGCTGACAGTGAAATGCTTGAAGTAGGTGTTCCGGCAATGAGAATAATAAGTATATGTTTTCTTCCAGCCGCCGCTGGAATACTTCTTGCAACAATGTTTCAGGCTGTCGGACGTGGAATACGCTCGTTGATTATGTCACTTTTGCGTCAGATTGGAGTTATACTTCCGGCAGCATATCTGCTTGTTCTTGTTTCACCGCCGCTTGTATGGTATTCATTCCCGATTGCTGAGGGTGTATCGCTTATTGTGGCATTGCTGTTATTTCTCAATCTGTACAAAAAAGAGTTAAAACATTTAGGCGAATTATCTCAGCCGTCCAAAAAATAACTTACGTCCACACTAACTCCACACTCCACACTCCACTCTCCACACTCTATATTGATATTTCCCCTTTTGTCAGCATAATAATTACTGTTATGTTCTGACAGGGGGGATTTTTTTGAATGATTATGAAAAATACGGCACATCAGAATTTGATGATGATTATAAAAATAAAAATGAACACCGTAAGCCGAAAAAAGACAAAAAAATTACCGTCAGCAGTCAGCTTTTAATTATAATACAGCTTATTATATGTACGCTTTTGCTGATAAGTGCGTTTGTTATCAGGACAATCGGCGGTTCGCTTTATGCACAGGTCGGAACGTGGTTTTATGACAATTATAATAATTCGGTTTTTACGGACACAAAAAACAATGTTCTTTCGTTTATTGACAGTACAAAAACTACTGAAAATAAAGATGTTATACCTCAGACCGAAAACAGCACAGAAAATTCCGATGTTAAAGATAAAATCACACAGGAAAGGAATACGCACAGATGACTTTTCATATCGGAAAACTTAATATAGAGTTGAGTTTTCCGCTCGTTGCGATTATGACGGCGGTAATTATTTTTGATACAACAATGTCAGTTGTAATATGCTTTATCGCAATAATAATGCACGAAACAGGTCATCTTGCGGCACTGACTTTTTACGGTTCTTTTCCGAAAACAATAAAACTGACTTTGTTTGATATAGCCATTGTTGACAGCGGAAAATACACGAGAAATACAAAACAGGAGCTTGTAGTTGTCCTTGCCGGAGTGACGGTGAATTTCGTGTTTGCGGTAATTTTTTATATAATTTTCCGCTGTACAAATATGATATTTTTCAGAAATATGGCTGTTTCAAATGCAACACTCGGAGTTTTTAATATTCTGCCTGTTGATTCGCTTGACGGCGGTCAGGCACTTTTTATAATTCTCACAAATCATTTTTCAATATACAAGTCTATGATGATTCTGGACATAATATCATTTATTGTGCTTATACCTGTTGCGTGTGTCGGATTTATTGTACTTTTCCGTTCAAAGTATAATTTCACACTGCTTTTGACCGCATTGTATCTTATCGCAATTATTCTTTTAAAGCACAGAAAATAATTGCTAATTATCCGTTATGCTGTTATAATACAAATTAACAAATGAAAAAGAAGTGATAAAATGAAGTATAAAATTACAAATCGTGGTGCTGAAATAACGCTTTCTGACGGTTTTGACCTGAAAAACACCTTTGATTGCGGACAATGTTTCCGCTGGAACGAAAATCCCGACGGTTCTTTTACAGGAATTGTACAAAACAAGGAAACACGAATATTCAAGGACGGCAAAACAATCATTATCGAAAACTGTAATGAAGATGATTTTCTCAACTTATGGAAAAGCTATCTTGACCTCGATAACGATTATGACAAAATCAGAAGTGAAATTGTCAGTCGCTGTCCCGAACTGAAATGTGCCGTTGACAGCATTGACGGAATAAGAATTTTAAATCAGGAACCGTGGGAGGCTTTGTGTTCGTTTATAATTTCACAAAATAATAATATTCCACGCATAAAAGGCATTGTAACAAGACTTTGCGAAAATTTCGGTGACAAATGCGGAAACGGATATACATTTCCCTCAGCCGATAAAATTGCAGAACTTACCGTTGATGACCTTGCACCCTTGCGTTCTGGATTTCGTGCAAGATACATTATTGATGCCGCCCAAAAGGTTTCGGACGGCACAGTGAATCTTGATAAAATGAGAACAGCACCCATTGACGATTGCCGCAAGGAACTTATGCAGATAACGGGAGTCGGTGCAAAAGTTGCGGAATGTACGTTATTATACGGCTTGCACAGGCTTGACGCATTTCCGATTGATGTATGGATGAAAAAAGCACTCAAAACTCTTTTCAGCGGAGTGAATCCCGAAAAAATCGGAAAATATGCCGGAATTGCACAGCAATATATTTTTCATTATAGCCGCCTTAATGCTGAGCTTGTCAATTCATAATATGAATAACTTCCGTAATTGCGGTTAAAATAATACCAAAATTACGGGAGGTTTTTTTATGCCGAAAAGAACAGGCAGATATACAATAGAAATAGAAAACAATGTCACGATACACTCATCAGCCGGAATTGTCGGAAAAAAAGAAAGCGAAGGTCCTCTCGGGAAATTTTTCGACAAAACCTATCAGGACAATAAACTCGGTCAGTCGTCGTGGGAAAAAGCCGAAAGCACACTTCAACAATCCGCCGTCAGTATTGCACTCAATAAAATATCCCTCTCGCCGCAAAATGTAGATATGATTCTTGCGGGAGATTTGCTTAATCAATGTATTTCGTCAACATTCGGTTTGAGGGCATTGGATATTCCTTTTTTGGCACAATATGGTGCGTGTTCGACAATGGCACAGACTCTTGCACTCGGTTCAATTCTCGTTGACAGCGGTGCGGCGAATAACTGTATTGCCGTTACATCGTCGCATTTCTGTTCTGCGGAAAGACAATTCCGTTTTCCTATTGAATACGGCGGTCAGCGTACACCTACTGCACAATGGACTGTAACTGGTGCCGGTGCGGCTGTAATCGACAAAAGCGGAATAGGCTGTTCGGTTCGTGCCGTAACCGTCGGCAAAATAAACGACCTCGGAATAAAAGACGCAAACAATATGGGGGCGGCTATGGCACCGGCGGCGGCAGACACAATCAGAAATTTCTTTAAAGATACTAATTTCCGTCCTGATGATTTTGATTTAATTCTCACGGGCGACCTCGGAAAAGTCGGCTCTGTACTTCTTCTTGAATTACTCGAAAAAGACGGTATTAAACTCGGCAAAAAGCACAACGACTGCGGACTTATGATTTATGATATTGACGGTCAGGACGTTCATTCAGGCGGTTCAGGTTGTGGGTGTTCGGGTTCGGTGTTTTGTTCGTATATAATGCAAAAGTTAAACAGTGGCGAACTTAACAATATACTTTTTGTAGCAACAGGTGCGTTGATGTCGCCTACTTCATCACAACAGGGCGAGAGTATTCCCGGAATTGCACATCTTCTTCATATATGCAGCGGTGTTCCGCAAAAATCAAATCATATAGGAAAACTTTAAAATCTTGTCAGGCAGAAAAAAACTGTCTGACAAATTTTTTTTGAAATTTTTTAAAAATCTTTTGTTTTTGTCAGTAAGTTGTCATAGTGTCTGTGTTATTATATATACATAATAAAAAACAAAACACAAAGGAGTTTGATTACAATGAAAAAATACGAATACGTTAAACTTAATATGAAAGTTGGCTTGTTAAGCACAAAAAACAAATCATATCAGAAAGTAATTGACGAATATGCCGCAAAAGGTTATCGCTATGTAGGTTGGATTCCGGGCAGTACAAGCAATTTGTTAAGTGGTGTACCGGAAGAAATAGACCTGATTTTTGAAATTGATGTTTGATTTTTATATAAATCAATTTCAAGTCTGTCAGTAATTTGTCATAGTCGGTATGATATGATAAATACAGAAAACACGAAAGGAGAATGAAAATGCAATCAATAATTGATTTCTTTATCAGATTATGCTATGCAGATGTAATTGACTGATATAATAATTCAAAGGTCGGGATTTTATAATTCCCGACCTTTTATTATTGCCGAAAAATGCTTTTTTTATGCGAATTTCAGAAGAATTTATGCGAAAATAGCTGGATTTTATAAGAATTTTTTAAAACTATGCGAATTTTTCTATAAATTTCTTGCAAAATTCTTATAAACAGAGTAGAATAAAATCAGGAGGTGTTTATATGCTTGAAACCGAATTATTAAAGCTGATTGAAGATATACGCATAAAAAAAGCAGAAAGCAACTATATTGAGGTCAAATCCGCAAAAAACGGCTGTCCGAAAATTTTTGATACACTGTCATCATTTTCAAATCAACAAAATGGCGGAATTATAATTTTTGGTGTTGATGAAAATGATGATTATAATATATGCGGAGTTTATAATGCTGCTGATTTACAGAAAAAAATAATGGAACAGAGTATGCAGATGGAACCTGTTGTACGTCCGCTTTGTACGGTTGCGGTAATTGACGGTAAAACCGTTGTAAGTGCTGAAATTCAGGAAACAGATAACTTTCAGAAACCTTGTTTTTATAAGGGTGCGGGCAGACTCAGGGGTTCTTATGTTCGTGTTGCGGACGGCGACAGACTTATGACTGAATATGAAGTTTACAGCTATGAGGCGTTTAAAAAGGATATACACGATGAACTCAGGACTAATGAACGCTCAGAACTGAATGATATAAACACTGATGAATACCAGTTGTATCTTATTCAATTAAGAAAAAGCAAACCGCACCTTGCAACGCTTAAAGAAACGGAAATCAATCGTTTACAGGGGGTTGTTATTGAAAATAAGCCTACTATTGCGGCACTTATGCTTTTTTCTGTTTATCCACAGGCTTATTTTCCGCAACTTTGTATTACTGCTGTTTCCGTACCGGGTAAAGAAAAAAGTTCAGTCGGAAGTGTAGGAGAAAGATTTATTGACAACAGAAGAATTGAAGGCTCTATAACTCAAATGCTTAACGATACTTTAATTTTTATCAGAAAAAATATGAAAGTAAAAACAATAATAGACCAAAATACAGGTATGAGAAAAGACAAAACGGAATATCCTGTTATTGCCGTAAGAGAACTTGTGCTTAATGCACTTGTTCACCGTGATTACAGTATTCACACAGAGTCAGCACCAATTACTGTTACTATGTATTCCGACAGAATGGAAATTGAAAATCCCGGAGGACTGTACGGCAGAATGACGCTTGATAATTTAGGCTATGTTTCAGCCGATACCCGAAATCCGTATATTGCAAATGCACTTGAAGTTATGGGAGAAACCGAAAACCGTTACAGCGGTATTCCGACAATAAGAAGTGCTATGAAAAATGCAAAACTTCCGCCGCCCGTTTTTGAAAATAACAGGGGAGTATTCAAAGCAATACTTTACAATGAAAATTCACTCACAAAAGACAAAACAGACATTAAAAGTCAGATTCTTGATTTTTGCACCGTTCCTAAAAGCCGTGGTGAGCTTGAAGAAAAATTCAAAGACAATATAACAATAGCATACCTTATGAATAAATATATGAAACCTCTTATATCCGAAAACAAAATTGCTCTTACCAAACCAGAATCTCCCAAAAGCAAAGACCAGCAATATTACACAGTATCATAATAATGCGTAATTCGTAATGCGTAATGCGTAATTATTGTGACCGCTATTTTGTGCGTTAAGTTTGAATAAATTGCACTAAAAGTTTACAAAAATTTTTATAATAAATTTCTTGCTATATATTATGTGTAAATGATAATAATATTATTGCAAACGCCAATAAACAAAAAATCAAATAAAAATTATTATTTAAAAGGAGAAATTTATTATGTCAAACAACTCAAACTCAATCAACGTACCTGAGGCAAGACAGGCTATGGAACAGTTCAAGATGGAATGTGCCAACGAAGTAGGCGTAAATCTCAAACAGGGCTATAACGGTGATATTACTGCCCGTCAGGCCGGTTCTGTCGGTGGACAGATGGTCAAGAAAATGATTGAGGCTTACGAAAGAAATATGTAATCCGTTTCAGATAATATGACGGATTTTCTCACAACAGGTCAGTTCATAAACACTGACAATTAAATACAGCGGTGACAGGTGCAAAAGTATCTGCCGCCGCCTTTTTTTCAGAGTGGAGTGTGGAGTGTGGAGAGTGGAGAGTGGAGTTAGAAATGAGGAATTATTTATGTTGCGGAAAATAACTTCAAATCAGCCGTTAAACTTATGGTAAACACTAATTACGCATTACGCATTACGAATTACGCATTATTATGACTTTTGTGCTTTTGGAGGAGATTAGTTTTTCGTCGTTCATTTTTTTTAGTTCACGCATCATTGCACTTCTGTCAACAGCAAGATAATCGGCAAGGTCAGACAGCGGCAAGGGCAGTATAATAGTTTTGCTGTCGCTTTGTGCGGATATAAATTCAAAATACATAAGCAATTTGTTTCTTATTTTTCGCTGGGAAAGAATATTTATATGTAAACGGTATTTTGAAGATGTTGAAAAAATAATGTTATTTATAAATTTTAGGTGATTTTGACAATTTTTTTTGCACTGTGATATGACTGAGTCGTATCTGAAAAATTTTACTGTACAATTTTTTTTTGCAAGAAGATAGTATAAATTTTCATTGGTATCAGGCGAAAATCTGTTTCCGAATATGTTTCCGGGTTCATAATATTCTATGATGCTTTTTTCTCCGTCGGTATTAACACTCATAAGATATGCCAGTCCGTCGTACATTATACCGACGTTTTCTGACATTGATGTGAAACGCATTATTATGTCACCTTTTTTATATTTTTTCTCTCCGGAATTAAGACAAGCAAGCGTATCACTTATTTCCTTTTCAGTCATATCACAAAAAACTGAATATTTATTCATTTTATGCCCTCCTATATAATGTAGAATATTTTTGTGCAAAACGCTATATATTGTATTGTAACATATATATGTTGCAAATGCAACAGACAAATTCATTGTTTTAAGCTAAAATGTATATCGTACTTCAAAATTCGGATTTACCGTAAATATTATATTTACATTATAAACTGATTTCAACAATACAAATTGATAATACAGAAAATAATTAAATTCAGGAGTGACATTGATGAAAATAATCAAAAGAAACGGCTCGGAAGAAAACTTTAACGGCACAAAAATTATTGCCGCTGTTACAAAGGCAAACAATGCCTCTGACAAGAAGTATCTTTCAAACGAACAAATCACGGATATTGCGGAATATGTGGAATACAAATGTATGAAAATGAATCGTGCCGTATCCGTTGAGGAAATTCAGGATATGGTTGAAGATCAGATTATGGCAAAGGGTGCTTTTGAGCTTGCAAGAAACTATGTAAAATACCGCTACAACCGCTCTCTTGTAAGACGTTCAAACACAACCGACAACAAAATCCTCAGCCTTATTGAGTGCAATAATGAGGAAGTAAAACAGGAAAACTCAAACAAAAATCCTACCGTAAACAGCGTTCAGCGTGACTATATGGCGGGTGAAGTCAGCAGAGACCTGACAAAGCGTATTCTTCTCCCACAGGATATTGTTGAGGCACACGAAAAGGGTATTATTCATTTTCACGATTCGGACTATTTTGCACAACATATGCACAACTGCGACCTTGTAAACCTTGAAGATATGCTGCAAAACGGCACTGTCATCAGTGAAACTCTTATCGAAAAACCACACAGCTTTTCAACAGCCTGTAACATAGCTACACAGATTATCGCACAGGTTGCAAGTAATCAGTACGGCGGTCAGAGCATAAGCCTTGCACATCTTGCTCCGTTTGTACAGATTTCAAGAGAAAAAATTAAGCGTGAATTTTTGCACGAACTTGAAGAAATGGACTGCATTATTCCACAGGAGAAAATTGACTATATAGTTGAAGAAAGACTCAAAAAAGAAATTACAAAGGGTGTTCAGACAATTCAGTATCAGGTTGTGACGCTTCTTACAACAAATGGTCAGGCACCTTTTGTTACGGTATTTATGTATCTTAACGAGGCGAAAAACGAGCGTGAGAAAAAAGACCTTGCTATGATTATCGAGGAAACTCTGCGTCAGCGTTACACAGGTGTAAAAAATGAGGCTGGTGCGTGGGTTACACCGGCTTTCCCGAAACTCATTTACGTTCTTGAAGAGGATAATATACACGAGGGCGACCCTTATTACTATCTTACCGAGCTTGCCGCAAAATGCACATCAAAGAGAATGGTTCCCGACTATATTTCAGAAAAGAAAATGAAGGAACTCAAAGAGGGCAACTGTTTCCCAGTTATGGGTTGCAGAAGTGCTTTAAGTCCGTGGAAAGACGAAAACGGCAATTACAAATTCTATGGCAGATTCAATCAGGGTGTCGTAACGATTAACCTTGTTGATGTCGCACTTTCATCAGGCGGTGATTTTGATAAATTCTGGAAAATCTTTGACGAAAGACTTGATTTGTGCTATCGTGCATTGATGTGCCGTCACAACAGACTTAAAGGCACATTGTCTGACGCTGCACCTATTCTTTGGCAGTACGGTGCAATTTCAAGACTTAAAAAAGGAGAACCGATTGACAAACTGCTTTACGGTGGATATTCAACGATTTCACTCGGATATGCCGGTCTTTGCGAATGTGTAAGATATATGACAGGTAAGTCACACACAGACCCCGACGCAACGCCTTTTGCACTTGATGTTATGAAATATATGAATAATGCCTGTGAAAAATGGAAAGAGGAAACAGACATTGCATTCGGTATATACGGCACACCGCTTGAAAGCACAACCTACAAATTCTCTAAATGTCTGCAAAAGCGTTTCGGCATAATCAAGGGTGTTACCGACAAAAACTACATCACAAACAGCTATCACGTTCACGTTACTGAGGACATCAACGCTTTTGAAAAGCTGAAATTTGAGTCACAGTTTCAGGCACTTTCAACAGGCGGTGCAGTAAGCTATATTGAAGTTCCGAATATGCAGGATAATATTCCGGCGGTTTTACAGGTTATCAAATTTATCTATGATAACATTATGTATGCTGAACTTAACACAAAGAGTGATTTTTGTCAGGTTTGCGGTTACAGCGGCGAAATACAGATTGTCAAAGATGAGGACAACAAACTTGTATGGGAATGTCCAAAGTGTCACAACCGTGACCAAGCAAAGATGAATGTTGCAAGAAGAACTTGCGGATATATCGGCACTCAGTACTGGAATCAGGGTCGCACACAGGAAATTCAGGAAAGGGTAATGCATCTTTAATTATGAATTACGGTGAAATAAAAAAATGCGATATTGCAAACGGTGAGGGTGTGAGAGTTTCATTATTTGTTTCGGGCTGTACTCATCACTGCAAAGGCTGTTTTAACAGTGAAACTTGGGATTTTAACTACGGAAAGCCGTTTACAGACGATATACAAAAGGAAATAATAAACGCACTGTCACACGAATATATAAACGGTTTGTCACTTCTCGGCGGCGAACCGTTTGAAATACAAAATCAGCGTGTTCTTTTGCCTTTTATTCAGAAAGTCAGGAATATTTTTCCCGACAAGACAATATGGTGCTACACGGGTTACACTCTCGACAAAGACCTCATAAAAGGTGGAAAGGCTTATTGCGAATGTACGGACGGTATGCTTGAATGTATTGACATTCTTGTTGACGGCGAGTTTATCGAAAATCTGAAAGATATATCCCTTGCTTTTAAAGGTTCATCAAATCAGCGTATTATCGACATAAAAAAATCCGCTGAAACAAACACTATCGTCCTTTGGCAGAACAAAAGCAGACAAATTTAAGAAAATCCCCGACGTATTGAAAATTATCAATAGTCGGGGATTTTTTGAATTATTTTTTGTTTTTTACTGAATTTTGTTGCACATTTGTTACACTTTGAAGAGTATAATAATAAATAGACATAAAATTTAGCTATTTTTTATTTAAAATACACTGTTAAATTGTATTGTTTGTATGCTATAATAATATAAAATAAAATTTTTATCTTCGGAGGAATTACTATGGAAATCAAAACTAACATCAGCAATCAGAACCTTATCGTTTCTTTGAGTGGCAGACTTGACACTATCACATCTTCTCAGCTTGAAGACGAAATCAAAAGCTTTAACCTTGAAGACTTTGAAACCGTTACGCTTAATATGCGTGAACTCGAATATATTTCGAGTGCCGGACTGCGTGTTGTCCTTAAAATACATAAAAAGGTGTCAAAACTCGGACATAAACTGGTACTTGAAAATGTCAGCAATATGGTAATGGAAATCTTTAAGATGACGGGAATGGCTGATTTTCTCAACATTAAAAAAGAATAATATTTTCAATGGCAAACGAGGACAAAATAAGATCTATGTTATTAACTGTGCTGATAAAAAGCCCGACAATTTCGTTGGGCTTTTTGAATTTGATGTATATTTTGAAAAATAAGTGTGATATAATAGATTTTGAAAAGGAGTGTTTCTAAATGATTTTGTATATAGACGGAGCTGTGAGAGAAAAGTCGAGAACAAGAGAACTTGCGGATTATCTTGTCAGCAAATTTCCCGATAATACCGAAATTGAATATGTAAGGCTAAACGAGGAAAATATTTTACCGCTGAACGATAAAACACTTTTTATGCGTGAGGAATTATGCAGAAGTGGCGATTTTAACAACGATTATTTTAAGTATGCAAAGCAGTTTGCAAGAGCTGATGAAATAATATTCGTTTCACCTTACTGGGATTTATCGTTTCCGTCCGTTATAAAGACTTATCTTGAAAATATATGTGTTGTCGGTCTTACTTTTTCTTATTCGGATAAGGGAATACCCGTCAGTATGTGTAAAGCAAAAAGATTGTATTATGTTACAACTGCTGGCGGTATAATTACAGATGATTCTTTCGGGTATGGATATGTTAAAACCCTGTTGCAGAAAATGTTCGGCGTAAAAGAGTCATTTCTTATCAAGGCGGAAAACCTTGATGTTTTCGGCAGTGACCAAAATAAAATAATGTCAGATACAAAAAGAAAAATAGACGCTTTATTGGCTGAAAATAATATTTGAATTTTGATTGGAGAGTTTAATATGAATGACGATATAATACCTGTTGATTCCTATGATTTTGACGAGAGAATAGAAAAAGGCATTGTAATTGTTGATTTTTATTCCGAATGGTGCGTACACAGCAAGGGCATTGAACCTATTATTGAGGAAATAGCCGACCAGTATTATGACAGCATAAGGGTTCTTGCACTTGATGTTGAACAGTCGCCCGATGTTGCAATGCACTATGAAATAGAAACAACACCGACAATAATAATTTTCAAGGACGGCAAAATTGTACACCGCATAACAGGTGCAAATCCGCCGAGTACATATTCTGACGCACTCGACGAATTACTGTAAGATAACAAATTAAACAAATTAACCATTTTGTCAGCTTAACATATTTTTTGAGTATTTCCACGAGATTATTCTCATAACAGCGTGGTCAATAAGGCTTTCGTCAATTATGCCATCATTTACCGCCTGTTTTATATCGTTAAAGGACGATTCAATGTCGCTTATCGTAAGCATATCATTTCCGGCAAGAACCGCCGTAACAACAGGGGAATAATCTCCGCTGTACTGCTTTATTGCGTCCATAGCAAGGTCATCTGTAACGATAATTCCCGTAAAGCCGAGCTTGTCACGAAGAATATTATGAACATCTGCCGAAATTGACGACGGTTTTGTGCTGTCCATACAGTTTACTATATTGTGGCTCACCATAACGAGATTTGCACCGCTGTCTATACCGGCTTTGAATGGAACAAAATCGTTGTTTTCAAAGGTTTCATAGTTACGGTCATCAATGGCAATTCCCGTATGTGTATCCGCATTGCTTGCATAGCCCGGAAAATGCTTTAATGTTACGGAAACACCATTTTGCTGACTGATTTTTGTTACTGCACTGACATATTCGGCGGTTGTCTGAGCGTTTTCACCGAGTGAACGGTCATATATAAAATCCGATTCGTTTGTTGAAATATCGCATACGGGTGCAAAATTCGTATCAATCATAAGTGAAGAAATCAAGTCGGCTTTTTCTTTGGCGTCAGATTTTATTGCGTCCATACCGCCCGATTCATAAAGCGAGCGTGGGGATTGAAATTTGTGTTCCGCAAGATTTTCATTGTTGCTTATGCGTACAACTGTTCCGCCTTCCTCATCAACTGATATTGTCATAGGGATTTTTTGTGAATTTTTATATGAAGTCACATCGGCAATAACTTCATCTTTTGTTTTGCCCTCAAAATCTCGTCCGAAAAGTACATATCCGCCGAGATGATATTGTTGTGCGGTTTCGACGGCATTTTCCGACGGACAGCGGGCATAAAGCATTTGACCGATTTTTTCGTCCAATGTCATCATTTTTACCAGTTTATATGCGTCCTCATAGTATTCAGAAAAAATACCGTTATCCTGCCACTGTTGAGGTATGGCTGTAACAGGTTTGCTGTTTTCAGAAATATCAGCGGAACTGTCAGGGGAATTTTCCGACTGTTCGCTTATTTGTGAGGATTGCAGAGAACTTTCCTGTTGAGAAGAAGTGTTTTTTGTATTATCACTGTTTGAACAGGCACCAAGTACCATTATAAGTGCCGCCGTAAGTAAAATTGCTGTCGGACGTTTTAAATATTTCAACTGCATAATTTTCCTCCGATTTATATTGTGTCAATAACATTAAGATTCAGTTCTTTTGCCATTTCTCTTGCAAGCTGTACATAGCTGTCATTTACCTGTTCAGGCTGATGATTGTCCGAACCGATAAGCACTCTTATATTACGTTTTGAAACCTTTTCCCAAAAGGCTTTATGCGGATAAGGATAACGAACTCCGTCAGGGTACATTCTTTGTTCACGTCTTAAACCGTTTGCATTAAATTCAAGAATCATATTGTTTTCTTCGGCACAGTCAATTATCATATCACAGGCTTTTTCGCTATTTTCGTCCGGCTTTAAGTCGTTTATGAACATAAGGTCGGGGTGTGCGACAAAAGCAAACAAACCTGTCTTTATCGCCTCGCATACGGCACTTGCATAACTTACATAATCTTTTGTTGAATCCGCAAAAAAGATGTTGTTCATAATTCCCTGTGAGTTGTTATATGTGTGTTCGCCAAGTGCAAGATAATCAAGTCCACGATTTTCAAGCAGTTCTTTATAGTATGAAAGATATTCAGGGTAATATTCAGTTTCAAGACCTTTGAGGATTTTGATTTTGTCGCCGTAAACATTTTTAAGTCGTTCAAGTTCATTCAGATAATCGTCAAGTTCATCATATTTCATTCTAAGACCGTAATCGTGGTCGGGGAAAGGTGCGTGGTCAGAAAATCCGAGAATTTGTACTCCCTGATTTATTGCGGCTTTTACATAATCTTCTTCTGTGCCTTGTGCGTGCATACAGCGATAGGTGTGTGTATGAAAATTTGTAATCATAAAATCATCTCCAAAACTTTTTTAAATTCTTCATATTTAATACAATAATTTTTGTCGCCGTTTCTGAGTTTTTCTGACAGCGTGTTTATGTCAATCCATACAAGCTCGTCAATTTCTTCTTGCTGAAACGAAAGCTCAGAGTTTTCAACACGTCGGTTGATTAAATATACATCATTAAATTCATTGCTGATGAATTTATCGTGATGAATACATAATTTTTGTCTGAAAAGAAATATCAGTTCATCTGATTTTATTTTCAGACCAATTTCTTCACCTATTTCACGTATGGCGGCAGACAATGAGTTTTCGCCCGAATCAATATGTCCCGTACAAGCTGCATCAAAACACAGCGGAAACGAGTCCTTATCCTTGCAACGCTTTTGCAAGAGGACTTTGTTGTCCTGTACAATCCATATATGAACGCTTCCGTGCCAGTCGCCGTCAGTATGAACGGCAGAACGTTCTTTTTTTGTGCCTGTAAAATTACCGTTTTCATCAAGTACATCAAACAATTCCATAATATCCCTCACTTTTCCTTTTACAGTCTAATATTAGCATAAATTGTTCAGAAATACAATGACTATGCAAGGCTCAAAAAAATACTATAATGATAATTTTACAATAAAACTTGTATTTACAAACGGCAAAAAATATAGTATATTATCGATGGATGGTATTTGTAAAAAACCGTACCTTAAATATAAAGATATTTTGTCAGTATTAAGAACGAATACCATATTTTCTGTATATTTTTGGAAAATATGGATTTTTTATTTTGGGAAGTATTGACAGTACAGTTTTCTATCCGAATTTTTAAAAAATACAGGAGAATGATTTTATGAAAAATACGGTGACAACTTTTTTACAGGCAAAACAAAAAGGAATAAAACTCTCAATGCTTACTGCATACGATTATTCAACGGCAAAACTTATCAGCAATTCGGGAATAAACGCAATACTGGTTGGTGATTCTCTCGGAAATGTAATACTCGGCTATGAGGATACTGTATCAGTAACAATGGAGGATATGATTCATCACAGCCGTGCGGTTGCAAGAGGCTCGTCCGACAGCCTTGTTGTAACGGATATGCCTTTTATGTCTTATCAGACATCAGTATATGACGCACTTGTAAACGCAGGACGTCTTATGAAAGAGGGCAGAGCAAATGCCGTTAAACTTGAAGGCGGAAAAAGCGTTTGCCCACAGATTGAGGCGATAGTTTCGGCTGGTATTCCTGTAATGGCTCATTTAGGTTTGACACCGCAGTCCGTCAATGCTTTTGGTGGTTATAAAATACAGGGCAAAACAGAACAGTCGGCAAAACAGCTTGTTGAAAATGCTCTTGCGGTTGAAAAGGCTGGTGCTTTTGCACTTGTGCTGGAATGTGTTCCTGAAAAACTTGCGTCGTTTATAACATCAAAGTTAAGTATTCCGACAATAGGAATAGGTGCCGGTTCAGGCTGTGACGGACAGATTCTTGTGTATCAGGATATGCTCGGAATGTTTTCAGATTATGTGCCGAAATTTGTCAGACAATTTTCAAATGTCGGAGAAATAATGGTACAGGCATTCAAAGACTATGACAACAGTGTAAAAAACGGAGAATTTCCAACGGCTGAACACAGTTATTCAATAGATGATGAAGTAATACAGAATGTAATAAACGAATATAAAGATTGATATTGAGAAAGGAAGTACAATGATGAAAGTAACAACAACTATAAATGAAACAAGAAGCATAATTTCAGAGTGGAAAAAACAAGGACTTACAGTGGGTTTTGTTCCTACAATGGGTTATCTTCACGAGGGACATCAGAGTCTTATCAAAAAAGCGGTACAGGAAAACGACAGGGTTGCGGTAAGTATATTTGTAAATCCTATGCAGTTTTCACCGAATGAAGACCTTGACAAATATCCACGTGATTTTGCCGCAGATACAAAACTTTGTTCGGAGAGCGGTGTTGATTTGATATTTCACCCCGAACCCGAAGAAATGTATTGTGACGGATTTTGTTCGTTTGTCGATATGACAGGTTTGACAGCAGAGCTTTGCGGCAAAAGCAGACCGATACATTTCAGGGGAGTATGCACAGTTGTAAATAAACTGTTTAACATAATACAACCCGACAGGGCATATTTCGGTCAGAAGGACGCACAACAGCTTTCAGTAATACGCAGAATGGTAAAAGACCTTAATATACCGACAGAAATTATCGATTGTCCGATAATCCGTGAGGCTGACGGACTTGCAAAAAGTTCAAGAAATAAATATCTTAATCCCGAGGAACGAAAAGCCGCACTGATACTCAGCAAGACTATATTTCTAGGTGAACGTTTGATAAAAGACGGTGAAAAAAACGTCAGTGTAATTCTTGACAAAATGAAGAAAAACATTGAAACAGAACCGCTTGCAAAGATTGATTATGTTGAGGCGGTTGATTTTGACAGTGTTCAGAAAATTGATGAAATAAAAGGAAAAGTTCTCTTTGCAATAGCCGTATATATCGGCAAAACAAGACTGATAGACAACTTTATATTTGAGGCTTAATTACGGAGGAAATTCAATGCTGAGAAATATGTTAAAAGGAAAAATTCATCGTGCTGTTGTAAAACAGGCAGAACTTAATTATGTCGGTTCAATAACCGTTGATGAAGAACTGATGGAACTTGCCGATATTAACGAATATGAACAGGTTCAGATTGTTGATATAGATAATGGTAACCGTTTTGAAACGTATGTTATTGCCGGAAAACGTAACATTTGAAACGCTTACGGGGAATAAATGCCTTACTGATACTTTTGACAGGAATTTTCAGTTTAATGTCACACACGTTTCTTTGTCACAGAAAGCCGACGTATTTATTATTGCACCGGCTTCGGCTGATGTTATCGGAAAAATGGCAAACGGAATTGCCGACGATATGCTGACAACAATGGTTCTTGCGGCAAGCTGTAAAATTATTGTTGCTTTGGCAATGAATACAAATATGTACAATAACAGGATTGTTTCGGAAAATCTCGAAAAGCTGAAAAACTATAATTTTGAAATAATAGAACCGGCTGTCGGACGGCTTGCCTGTAACAGTGTCGGAGCCGGAAAACTTCCCGACGAGTCAGTTCTTATGGCATATATAAAGCGTGAAATTGAAAGCGAAAAGGATTTATCAGGCTTGAATATAATGATTACGGCTGGCCCTACGTCAGAACCGATAGACCCGGTACGATACATTACAAATCATTCGACAGGCAAAATGGGCTATGCACTTGCTGAGGCGGCTGTAAACAGAGGTGCAGATGTAACGCTTGTCAGTGGACAGGTTAATATAAAGTCGCCTTTTTTTGCAAATGTATTGTCGGTGAAAACAGCGGAGGATATGTATAATACCGTTGCAGAAAATTTTGATTCTTGTGATATTCTCATTATGTCGGCGGCGGTTGCAGACTATACCCCTGAACATACAGAAAGTCACAAGATAAAAAAGAGTGACGGCAATATGCAGCTTTCATTGAAACGGACAAGGGACATTCTTGCCTATGCGAGAAAAAATAAAAGACCTGACCAGTTTATATGCGGATTTTCTATGGAAACTGAAAATCTCATTGAAAATTCGGCGGCAAAACTGAAATCCAAAAATTGCGATATGATTGTCGCAAATAATCTTAACGAAAAAGGTGCCGGCTTTGGAACGGATACCAACAAAATAACAATTATTTCAGAAAATAATATACAAAGTTTTGAACTTATGAGCAAAAAAGATGCCGCCGAAAAAATCCTTGACAGCATACTGAAAATAAAACCGGAATTAAAAAGCTGACAATTCTTTATAGAACCTCCGTATAACCTTAAAAATTTTCAATAAAACAATAATATGCACACATAACTTAAAATAACGGTATTACGGGTGTATTTTTGCACAATCATAATACTGAAAATTATAAAATCTTTAAAAAGTTTAAGGAAGAGTTAATAATTTATTATCACATAAACTTAAATAATGGGTTATAATAAAATCATCAAAGGAAAACAAATTAAATCAAGCAAATAAAAATAAATTCGGAGGTCTTAAAAATGGACGAAAACAACTTCAATAACGAACAGAACAGAACTAATGGTACTTATGAAAACACACCGGCTGATTATAATGACGGATATAACGATATTTCATCAAATTCATCTGAAACCGATACTCATCAGCCTGAAAACATTTATTCGTCAAGTCAGCCGCAACAGCCGTCACAGGCAATCAACACACAGCCTGTACATTACAGTTCAACTCAGGAAACCCAGACTATAAATCTTCCGCAGTACAATGCCGCAAATCAGCAGAATTACACAGTTCCGCAGTATCATAACGCAAATCCGCAGTATAATTCAGTAAACCAACAGCCGCCGAAAAAATCAAAAAACGGCAAAAAGGTTGCACTAATTGTCGGTGCATTGGCACTCACGCTTTGTGTAGGTTTAGGCGGAGGCTTGCTCGGTGCATATCTTCTCGGTAATAACGGCGGTGTTTCCGTTGCGACTAATACTTCAAATCCCGAAAATTCCAAAACGGAAAACAGCAATTCAGGACTTACCATTATTCAGGCAAGCGACGACGAGGTTAAACCTACAACAACACAGGAGGTTGCCGAAAAAACTCTTGATTCAGTCGTTGAAATTACAACCGAATCTACCGAATACGACAGCTTTTACGGACAGTATGTTGCAAAGGGTGCCGGCAGCGGTGTAATTATTTCGGCTGACGGCTACATTATCACAAATAACCACGTAGTTGAGGGTGCAACAAGCGTAAAAGTCAGACTTACAAACGAAAAAAGCTATGACGCTAAGGTTATCGGCACAGACTCAACACTTGATGTTGCACTTATCAAAATAGAGGAAACCAATCTTAAACCGGCAACTTTTGGTGACTCGTCAAAACTTAAAGTCGGTCAGACTGCAATAGCAATAGGCAATCCTCTCGGCAAGCTCGGCGGAACTGTTACAGACGGTATTATCAGTGCTTTGGACAGAGAAATTGAACTTGACGGCAAAACTATGACGCTTTTACAGACTAATGCCGCAATCAATCCGGGCAACTCGGGCGGCGGACTCTTTGACTCAAACGGCAATCTTATAGGTATCGTTGTTGCAAAATCCACAAGTTCATCAAACGGTACATCTGTTGAAGGTCTTGGCTTTGCAATTCCTGTAAATAACATAACAGATATTCTTGATGACCTCAGAACAAGCGGATATGTAACAGGTCGTCCGACTCTTGGTGTTACACTCGTTGACGTAGATACAGAACAAAAGCAGTTTATGTACAGGGTTGACAAACTCGGTGCTTATGTTTCATCTCTTGTAAGCGGCGGTGCTGCCGAAAAAGCTGGCATTAAGGTGGGCGACTGCATAACAAAAATCGGCGACAAAGAAGTTTCAACTTCATCAGAAATAAAAGCTGAGCTTACAAAACATAAAGCAGGCGAAAAGATAAAAATAACCGTTGACCGTGACGGCAAAGAAAAAATCTTCGATGTAACTCTTGGTGAAAGCATTCCCGAAGAAAGCAGTACAGAGGAAAGCAGCAGTTATTTCGGAAATGACCCTGACGACATTTTCAGATATTATTTCGGTAACGGCGGTTCACTCGGCTGATTTTTAACAAGCGTATTCCTTACTTCTTTTCATAATTTTTTTCTCCTCAGAAACTGGCTGTCATTTTCACTATACGAAAACGGCAGCTGGTTTTTTTTAATTCGTAATTCGTAATTCGTAATGCGTAATTATTGTTCGGACAGAGAATTTGTATGGTGATTTTATATTTGTTTGCATTAAGTCGAATTTAGTATAAAACAGTAATCAAAAATGATGTTTCAGAATATAATGACGTGAGTTCGACCGAAAATCAAAGAATAGAGAGAGCATTATTATTACAAATATTAAGAGCAGGCTTTTTAGGAATAAAAGAATATGCAACAAGAGCAGAAAGAAGATTAACAAAGAAATTGTCAACGGAACGATGACGGGAGTGTTCAATTTGGCAGATATTCTTTAAGAAGTCATTAACGGATTCGATAACAGCTCTTTTCCTCAAAAGCAGCTTATCCGAAAAAGAAACTAACTTGTTTTCATGTTTTTTTTGATTTTTGTAATCAAAGTGATATTTTCGTCAAAAAGTTTCTCGAATAATTTTTGAGATAAATAACCTCTGTCAGCGAACAACTTTCCATAAATTTGCTTTGTCAAACGGGAAATGACATTCCAATCCCTGTCATCAACATTACCTGATGTAAGACAAACGGACAGTATTTCTCCCATATCATTGATTATCAGATGAAGTTTAAAACCATAAAACCAACCAGTAGAACTTTTGCCACGCTTAGCGAGGTCTTTAAATACCTTATGAGAATAAATTCTGTGTTGGTCGCAGACATCTAAGGTTGTAGAATCAATAAAACTTATTCCAGTACACTTGCCAACACGGTACTTCATGAGGTATAATGTTAATGGAACTATTGACATTTTCATAATTTCTACAAAACGGTTATAGCTGACCAATTTAGGAAAATATGGTTTTAATGTTATGCATACGAATTTAAGATAATACCACTTGAATGTTCTGTAATTAGATAAATGAAAATATATAACTATTGTCATTATCTCACTTAAAGACATTGAGGTTTTAGGAATGATTTGTTCCTTATCTACAAGCAAATATGTTTTACAATACTCCTCGTATGCATTACAAAAGTCATCTACATCACAAAATATTGCTAATAGTTCTTCCATGAAAATCTGTCCTTTCTTTTGGTTAGTGTTTGCTGGGTAACTTCATTATACCAAATTC
>JAQXZA010000049.1 GCA_029226955.1 Clostridia bacterium
AGGTTTTCCTGATGAACAGGAACCCGTAAAGCGTCCGCCGATTTCAGAACCTATCGTTCCGAACAATAATTTCAGTGAAGACACAAATAATTCAAACAACAGCTTGCCGACTCAGAATAATGTTCCGAACAATAATTTTTCATTCGGTGGCACAAGCACAAATAATACAAACAATAGCTTGCCGACTCAGAATAATGTTCCGAACAATAATTTTTCATTCGGTAATACAGGCAATAACAATACTTATAACGCATATTCTCCGACAGCGGTTTCAAAATCTGACGGCAACAGCAAAGCCGCAAAGATATTGATTGTTATCGGGGTTATTGTCGGTATTGCAATGGTGTTTGCGATTATTTTTATGATTACAAGCGGATACTACAAAACCGACCCGACAAGTCAGACCGCATACGAAAATTCAGCCGTTACCGGTTCCAACACAAGCACACCGCCTGTTTCATCAGAAATTTCTTCAACTGAATTTTCAAATATCGTATATTCAAACCACCTTAATTGCAGTGTAGCAACCGAAGACGACAAGGGAAATGTTTATTATTCAAGCGGAAACGCCATTCATAAAATTGACACCGCCGGTAATGATACAGCCATTTATGATACCGACTCTTTTGCTACCTATCTGAATTGCTATGCTGACAGACTGTATTTTATTGACAAGTATGACGGATATGAAACACTTTGTTCAATATCTTGTGATACAAGTTCCAAGACGGATTTAGCAACACATACTAACAGCGAAAAGGTTTCAGGTATCTTTGTTTGCAACGGATATATATATTATTGGGTTGATAATTACGGCAGTAATAAAAAATCAGGGGCTGTATTCAGAATAAACATCAGTTCAAATAAAAAAGAAAAAGTTATCGTTATAGAAAATTCAGGCATCGACGCTGTTTATGACTATGGTGATTATATATATGTATCCTCTATGGCGGCAGTAACCTATGAAGGTAAAGTAACAAGAATCAACAAGAAAAATTTTCAGGATACATCAGAGATAAATGACCCGTCAGGTAAAAAATATGATTACCTTGACATTACTATTGCAAATGATAAATTCTACTTTGTAAACTATGATGAGAACAGCGGCTATTCAATCTGGTCAATGAATCTTGACGGAAGTAACGGCAAACAGATTTTTAATGGCACAGAGTGTGACCAGATTGCTGTTTACGGCGACTATATTTATTATAACATCAGTTCAAACGGCAGTACAAAAAATGACAACGAATACGCACTGTACAGAATAAAGACCGACGGTACAGAAAACACTCTTATCAAGGACAAAAACGCTCAATTTGTGTCCTTTGCCGGCAACAAGATTTATTATGTAGATACAGAACTGAGTCGGGTAAAAAGAATTGAACTCGACGGTTCAAAAATGACAATCCTCATCTAAAAATCATAAGCGAAAGCGGGCTGATATAAAATGACTGTTGTAGATATAAGAAATATATTTTCAGACAGAAATATTGAATTGGTTGATGTCAACGATTCCTGCATTTATTATGCGGAAGAAAAAAATGAAGAGGGTCACAATAACCTGTTTATCCTTGAATATAACAGGGCAACACGCAGAGAACGTCTTGTGACGAATTATTCACTTGAAGACCCGACATTTGTTGAGCATATTTTTGCCTTTGAAAAGACAATAGCCGTTATTCTTGAAAACGGCACAAACAGTATGTGGCTTATCGAAATTGACAAGCAGAGCGGAACAGAACTCAGCAGACGTAAGGTTGTATGTACGGGTTCGTTCAGCGAGTGTATGGCTCTTGACAGTGAACATATACTTATCTATATGGCACCTGATGAGGCTAATGCCCAGATGTTCAAAAAATACAGGGAAGTAACAGGCAGTGAATGTTTCTGCTATCTTTATAATCTCAAAACTAACAAAAAATTCTTTGTCAAAAATTCACTTATTGCAAAAATCGGCTGTAACGGCATAAAACCGCTTGATGTTCACGGCGAAAAGTACCTTATACTGCTTGACCCGTTTGCCGACGAAAGCATTAAGGAACACTACTACAAAGAACAAAGATGGATAAACGCCGATATTCGTGACAATATATGGCTTTGCAATCTCAGCGAGCTTGAAAACGAGCTTGAAAACGGCTGTACAGAAATAACTAAAAAATGTATTGCAAGTGCTGACATTAAGGCTCTTGTGCGTTATATCGGAACAGATAACGAAAAGGTTTATTTTCGTGCAAAGGAATTTCGCACAGGTATTGAAAAACTTTGCAGTTATGACGCTTTTACAAATTCTCTTGATGTCGAGGCAACCCTGACTGACCCCGAGGACAACAGAACGGTTTATCTTATTGAGGAAAAACCGACAAAGGTATTTTGTGTTACAAGAGGCAGTACAAAAATATATGTAAGGGGTATATTGAACAGCACTGCTAATCTCAGCTATGACAACAGTCTTGGCGAATTTATGACCTGTATCGAAAACAGATTTGTCGTAACACAAAGGTCAATATATAGTGAAGAAAGCAAAAATATCTTTACATACTACTATATATATGACTCACAGCTTGATAAGAGTGAAAGCTATGAATGTAAATGCCACGTTTACGGCGATACACTTGTACTTTACTGAGTAATTTTTCAAAAAATATCTTGCATATTAAATACAGATATGATATTATATGGTATGGATATGTAAGTTGACTAAAAGAGTGGGGCGACCCGCTCTTTTATCATTATAGGACGGTATATATTCAAAGCACAGAGAAAGCCTGTTCCGTCCTTGATTTTCAGTCACAGATTATTTTATGAAAGGATGACTTGCGGCTTATGGCAAAGAAAAAACAGGGCAATACTGTTGAACTGGTTACTGAACTTGTAAAACCGATTGTTGAAAATATGGGACTCACACTATGGGACGTGCGTTTCGTAAAAGAGGGTGCAAACTGGTATCTCAGAATTTTCATTGATAAGGACAGCGGTGTTACAATCGAGGACTGCGAGGCGGTAACAAGAGCTATCGACAAACCGCTTGATGACCTTGACCCTATCGAACAGAACTACTGCCTTGAAGTTTCTTCACCGGGAATTGAACGTGAACTTACAAAGGACGAACATTTTGACGCTTTTCTATCCGCACCTGTTATGGTCAAAACAATCCGTCCCGACGAAAACGGCGATCGTGAATTTAAAGGCACTCTTATCGCTCACACAAAAGATGACATAACCCTTGCCCTTGAAAGCGGCGAACAAAAAGTTATAAACAAAAAAGATACAGTATATATTAAACTGGACGATTTTAATATTTAATAAATGGAGGAACAAATCAAAATGCAGAAAAGAAAGAAAGCCGTTAAGGTTGACGACAACAAAAATACCGAACTTTACGAGGCTCTTGCCCTTATTGAGAAAGAAAGAGGAATACCTGTTGACTTTATGATTTCACAGATTCAGAAAGCTATTGTAACTGCGTGTAAAAACACTTACGGCGGAAACGATGATGTCACAATAGATATGAACTCAGAAACAGGTGTCTTTGAGGTTTTTCTGAACAAACAGGTTGTTGAAGAAGTCTTTGACAGCAACAGGGAAATACCGCTTGACGAAGCAATGAAAATCGACCCTTATGCAAGCGTCGGCAACAAGGTTCGTATAAGACTTGACCCTAAGGATTTCGGAAGAATTGCCGTTCAGACAGCAAGAAATATGATTCGTCAGGGAATACGTGACGGCGAAAAAGGACAGGTGCTTGCGGAATTTCAGAGTAAATTACAGGATATTGTAACGGCAACCGTTGAACAGATTGACGCAAAAACAGGAAACGCAACACTCCGTCTTGGCAGAGCTATTGCAATACTCCCGAAAAACGAACAGGTAAACGGTGAAACACTCTCCGACGGCGACCAGATAAAAGTTTATGTCGTTGATGTAAAAACAAGCGACAAAGGTCCACGTGCAATTATTTCAAGAACACACCCCGACTTTGTAAAAAGACTTTTTGAGTCGGAAGTACCTGAAATTTTTGACGGCACTGTTGAAATTAAATCAATTTCAAGAGAGGCCGGTTCAAGAACAAAAATTGCCGTTCTCAGCCACGATGAAAACGTTGACGCTGTCGGTGCCTGCATAGGTCCGAGAGGTCAGAGAGTAGGAACAATCGTTGACGAACTCGGCGGAGAAAAAATTGATATTGTTGAATACAGTGAAGACCCTGTAAAATTCATAACTGCCGCATTGTCACCGGCTGAGGTTCTCAAAGTTGATGTTGACGCAAACGGCGAAAAGGTATGCAAGGCAACTGTTCCCGACGGTCAACTTTCTCTTGCAATCGGCAACAAGGGTCAGAATGTCCGTCTTGCCGCAAAACTTACAGGCTGGAAAATCGACATTCGTCCAGAAAGCGGATTTTTCGGCGAGGACGAAAGCGAAAACAGCGAAAACGAACCGTCATACATTGGCGACGGTCTTGACGAGGAAGATAATGCGTAATGCGTAATGCGTAATTATTTTTCAAACCGTCAGTTTTATGTGCTAAAATACAGTTGATTTGGGTGAGAACAATGCGTCAGAAAAAACAGCCTATGAGAAAATGTACAGGCTGCAACGAAATGAAAGAAAAAAAACAGCTTGTGCGGGTTGTAAAAGCTCCCGATACTGTTGACGAAAACGGAAACGTTATTAAAACAGGTGAAATTTCCATTGATTTGACAGGCAAAAAAGCCGGACGGGGAGCATACGTCTGCAAAAATCCTGACTGTCTTACGGCAGCAAGAAAAGCAAGAAGGTTTGAAAGGGCGTTTTCGTGCAAAATTCCCGATGAAATATATGACGCTCTGAGCGAACAGCTTAAAAACTGAAACATATTGTCTGAGAAAGGGTGATCCGAAAAATGAATGATAAGCTGTTGTCGTTTCTTGGTATCGCAAGGCGGGCGGGGCGGTTGTCGCTCGGTTTTGATACGGCAACGGAGGCGATGACTAAGGGCAGATCAAAGCTGCTGCTGCTTGCCTGTGATTTGTCCGCAAGAACTAAAAGGTCAATAACGGAAACAGCACAGAAGTCGGGTACTCAGACAATCGTTTTAAACATACCGATGGAACAGATAGGTATATCACTCGGAAAAGTTACGGGTATTATCTCAGTAAATGATGAGGGATTTGCAGAAAAGCTGAAAACGCTTTGTGCAGAATAAGACAGGAGGAATTTATTATATGATAAAATACAGACTTGGCGAGGTTGCAAAAGACCTGAATGTATCAAACAAAGAGGTTTCTGATGTTTTAAAGGAAAAACTTAACGTTGTAAAGAAACCTGCCGGCGTTCTTACCGAAGAAGAACTCAATGTTATCTTTGAACATTTTACTCAGGCATCAAGTCTTAAAAATTTTGACGCATATTTTGCGTCGGCTGACAGTAAAGCCGAAACTACCGAAAAAACAGAAAAAATCGAACAGAACAAATCTGACAAAAAAACACAACAGAAAAATTCTCAGCCTAAACAACAGGATAAAAATAACGCTCAGGGAAAAAAGAACGACCGCAACACTAACCGTAATAACAACAATAACAGCAAAAAAACGTCAGCACAACAGAATGAAAAACAAAAAACAGACGGTATGCCTGTTATTGAAGAAGAAAACACTCTTAATGAAAACCGTGGCAGAGTTATAAACACACGTGCATCTCATGTTGATATTGAAAGATATAACGAAAAATATGACCGCCTTGCAAGCGAAAAAATGCACAACGAAAATACTGTTCAAAAACAAAAAATCAATCAGCGTTCTCAGCGTAAGGGCAAACCTCGCAATTCACGCAAGGAAACTGAGGCTGAAAGACTTAAAAGAATTGCAAACGACAGAAAGAACAAGCCTATTACCGTTCTTATTCCTGATGAAATCACTGTCGGCGAACTTGCATTAAGACTTAAAGCAACAGCCGCAGAGGTTATCAAAAAGCTGTTTATGCTCGGCACAATGGTAACAGTTAATGATGTAATCGACTTTGATACCGCATCTCTTGCGGCTATGGAATTTCACGCAAAAGTCGAAAAGGAAGTCATTGAAACCATTGAAGAAAAAATTATTGATGACAGCGAGGACGACGACGAAAATCTCGTTGAAAGAGCCCCTGTCGTTGTTGTAATGGGTCACGTTGACCACGGTAAAACATCACTTCTTGACGCAATTCGTCACGCAAATGTTACATCAACTGAGGCTGGCGGTATTACACAACATATCGGTGCTTATCGTGTAAAAATCAATGACCGTGATATTACTTTCCTTGACACTCCGGGACACGAGGCTTTCACAACAATGAGAGCAAGAGGTGCACAGGTAACAGATATTGCAATTCTCGTTGTTGCCGCTGACGACGGTATTATGCCACAGACTGTTGAGGCTATCAACCACGCAAAAGCTGCCGGTGTTTCAATTATCGTTGCAATAAACAAAATGGACAAAATCGGTGCTAATCCCGACCTTGTAAAACAACAGCTTACCGAATATGATATTGTTCCTGAGGAATGGGGCGGCGATACTCCTGTAATTCCTGTTTCGGCACATACAAAAGAGGGTATTGATGACCTTCTTGAAATGGTACTGCTTGTTGCCGATATGAAAGAGCTTAAAGCCAACCCCGACAGAGCCGCAAAAGGTACTGTTATTGAGGCTCGTCTTGACAAGGGCAGAGGTCCTATCGCAACGGTTCTTGTACAGAACGGTACACTTAATGTCGGTGACATAATCGTTGCCGGAACAACCGTAGGTCGTGTAAGAGCAATGCTCAACGACAAGGGTATAAAGGTTAAATCAGCAGGTCCGTCAGTTCCTGTTGAAATTACAGGTCTTGATGACGTTCCAACCGGCGGCGACATATTCAATGCGGTTTCTGACGAAAGACTTGCAAGGGAACTTGTTGAACAGCGTCGTGACGCTGAAAAGGAAGAAAGATTTAATGCAAGAACAAAAGTTACTCTTGACAATCTCTTTGACCAAATGCAACTCGGCGAAATGAAAGAACTTAAAATCATTGTTAAAGCCGACGTACAGGGTTCTGTTGAGGCTGTTAAGCAGTCGCTTGAAAAGCTGACAAATGATGAAGTAAGAGTAAACGTAATACACAGCGGTGTAGGTGCAATAAGAGAATCTGACGTTATGCTTGCGTCTGCATCAAATGCAATTATAGTAGGCTTTAATGTCCGTCCTGACCCTGTTGCCGAAGAAAACGCAAAACGTGACGGTGTTGATGTTCGCCTTTACAGAATTATATATGATTGCATAGAGGAAATTGAGTCTGCTATGAAAGGTATGCTTGCACCGAAATTCAGAGAAAATCAGCTTGGTCGTGTTGAAGTCCGTACAACCTACAAAATTACAAATGTCGGTCTTGTATCAGGTTCTTATGTTGTCAGCGGCAAGGTTGTAAGAGGTGCTAATGTTCGTGTTGTCCGTGACGGTATCGTTATTGCTGACGACAAAATCGCATCACTTCAAAGATTCAAGGATTCTGTCAGAGAAGTTGCACAGGGCTATGAGTGCGGTATCACACTCGAAAAGTTCAGCGATATTAAAGACGGAGATATTTTTGAAGTTTACGAAATGGAACAGATTGTTGAATAATTCATAAATCTTAACAAAACTTAAAATTTCAAATACAAAAAACAGCAGATGAACGCTTATTGTTCATCTGCTGTTTTTGATTTATTGTAAATATTTTATTTTGCGTATTCGATTGCCCGGCTTTCCCTGATGATATTGACTTTAATCTGTCCGGGATATTCAACCTCAGATTCGATTTTTTTGCATATATCACGTGCAAGGAGTACCATTTCGTCGTCCTTGATAATTTCAGGTTTAACAAGGATTCTGATTTCACGTCCTGCCTGAATTGCAAACGACCTTTCAACACCCTCAAATGATGATGCAACTTCTTCAAGTTTTTCAAGACGCTTGATGTAGTTTTCAAGGTTTTCACGTCTTGCACCAGGTCTTGCCGCTGAAATTGCGTCAGCCGCTTGTACAAGACACGCAATAATTGTCTTTGCCTCAACGTCACCGTGATGTGCCTGAATTGCGTGAACAACAATTTCGCTTTCCTTGTATTTTCTTGCGACATCAACACCGATTTCGATATGCGAACCCTCGATTTCGTGGTCAAGAGCCTTTCCTATATCGTGCAACAGTCCCGCTCTGCGAGCCATAGTAGGTTCAAGTCCGAGTTCTGACGCCATAATTCCGGCAAGATATGCAACTTCAAGTGAATGGTCAAGAACATTCTGTCCGTAGCTTGTACGGAAATGCAGTCTGCCGAGAAGTTTCACAAGTTCGGGGTGTATGCCGTTTACACCAGCCTCAATAATTGCACGTTCGCCCTCGGATTTAATCGTAGCCTCAACCTCACGGCGAGCCTTTTCGTACATTTCTTCAATACGAGCCGGGTGTATTCTTCCGTCAGCGATAAGTTTTTCAAGTGTAACCTTTGCAATTTCACGTCTTACAGGTTCAAAGCACGAGAGCGTAATAGCCTCCGGTGTATCGTCAATTATAAGGTCAACACCTGTCAGTGTTTCGATTGCCCTGATGTTCCTGCCCTCACGACCGATAATTCTGCCCTTCATTTCGTCACTCGGCAACGGTACGACAGAAACGGTTGATTCGCTTACGTGGTCAGCCGCAACTCTCTGAATTGCAAGCGAGATAATTTCTCTTGCTTTCTTTTCGGATTCTTCACGGGTTTTCTGTTCAAAATCCATAATCTTTACGGCTTTTTCGTGTACCAGTTCATTGTCAAGAGTATTAAGTATATAACTCTTTGCCTGTTCTGATGTAAGTCCCGAAATTTTTTCAAGCATTTCAAACTGACTCTGCTTGATGTTTTCAGCCTCTGCCAGTCTTTCATCGGCAGCCTTGTTTTTCTGAACGGCTGCTTCTTCTTTCTTTTCCAGACTGTCAATCTTCTTTTCGATTGTTTCTTCTCTTTGCTGAATACGTCTTTCCTGACGCTGTATTTCCTTGCGTCGCTCGTTAATTTCACGCTCAGCGTCCGTTCTCAGCTGATGAGCCTCGTCCTTACCCTCGATAAGTGCTTCTTTTTTGGTTGCCTCGGCTGTTCTCTGTGCTTCTTCAAGGATTCTCTGTGCTTCCTGTTCTGCCGAACCGATTTTATCTTCTCCGACCTTTTTTCTGTACTGTACACCGCCAAAAAAAGCACACACACCAGCAACACCGGCAATAACTATAATAAGCACTATTGCCAGGATTGGATCCATTTCATCTGACACCTCCTGAATTGGTTTTTTAAGAATTTTGATTTTTTGTGTATAGACTTTTCAATAATACCGACTCATAATGAAAAGTCCATAATCAACCCAAGGTGCCGCTCAGATATTATATTTTCAGTGAATTTTTATAAATAATGTCTGTTTAGAAATTTTGTATCAAAATCCGTACTTTCATTAACATAATAATTAAATCCCCGATTCTGTATAGACAAAAAATAAAAAGAACCATCATAAAATATATATTAAACCAAACGGCATTCATTGAGATGAAGCTTTTGTAAACAGGTTTTACTATTTCGTGTAAAACTAATAAGCCTGTTTGATGTATATTCTATAACAATAACTGCTATATTGTCAAGTTTTTTTATGCAAATAAGTCTGAACATTATTTCATCACTTGCTTACGCTATCTTTTTAACGCACGAAAGCGACGATTGACAAGGAGTTCTTTATATCTTATAATTTAGACGGTAAATATAAATACAATCACGATATACAGCTTTAAAGGAAGATTTTCTTATGAATTTAATATTTGATACACACGCACATTATGACGACAAGGCTTTTGACGACGACAGGGAAGATGTTATTGATATGCTTTTCAAAAATGGTGTATGCGGTGTTGTAAATCAGGGGACGGACATTAAAACCTCTGTATTCAGCATAAATCTTGCACAAAGATATGACGGATTTTATGCCGCTGTCGGACTTCACCCCGAATGTCTTGACGAAAACAGCACAAATGACCTTGACAAAATAAAGGAACTTGCAAAAAATGAAAAAGTTGTTGCAATAGGCGAAATAGGACTTGACTATTATTACGATATTCCAAAGGATTTACAAAAAACAATTTTTGCAAAACAGCTTGAACTTGCCGCTGAACTTGATATGCCTGTAAATATACACGACCGTGAGGCACACGGCGACACTCTTGAAATACTGAAACAATACAAGCCAAAAGGAATTGTACACTGTTTTTCGGGCAGTCTTGAAATGGCAAAGGAAATTATAAAACTTGGAATGTATATCGGAATAGGCGGCGTTGTAACCTTTAAAAATGCACGAAAAACTGTTGAAGTAGTCGAAAACATACCGCTTGAAAGGCTTGTACTTGAAACAGATTGTCCTTATCTTTCACCTGTGCCGTTCCGTAGCAAAAGAAATGATTCATCAATGATAAAATATACGGCACAGCGTATAGCCGAAATAAGAAACACAACGGTGGAAGAAATTCTGACAATAACACGAAAAAATGCCGCTGATGTTTACAAAATAAATATGTAAGTATAAGCAATATTAAAATTTTTGGAGGGGATTTTATGAAAGCGTTGGTAACGGGTGCAAGTTCGGGTATCGGCAGAGATATAGCACGTGAACTTGTTGTTCGTGGCTGGGACGTAATTCTTGTCGCAAGACGGACAGACAGACTTATGGAACTTAAAAAAGAACTCGGCAAACACGCAATGTGTGTACGTTGTGATGTTTCAAACATTGAAGAATGTAAAAAACTGCACGAGGTCTTACAGAGTCATAATATTGAAGTGCTTGTAAACTGTGCCGGTTTCGGACTTTGCGGAAAATTCACCGAAACATCTCTTGACAAAGAAATGGAAATGATTGACACAAATATAAGAGCCGTTCACGTTCTTACAAAACTGTTTTTACAGGATTTCACCGCAAAAAACAAGGGATACATTCTTAATGTTGCGTCTGTTGCCGGATTTTTCTCAGGGCCGCTTATGGCGACATATTACGCAACAAAAAATTATGTTGTCAGCCTTACAGGTGCTATATATGAGGAACTCAAACGCAAGGGAAGTAATGTAAAAATCAGTGCATTATGCCCCGGTCCTGTTGATACGGAATTTAACAAGGTTGCAAATGTCAGCTTTGCAAGCCAGCCTATCGACAGTAGAACCGCCGCACAACAGGGCATAGACGGACTTATGAACGGAAAATTATACACTATTCCGACAATAAAAATGAAATGTCTGAAATTTGCAAAACGGCTTGCCCCCGACAAAGTTGTCACACATATATGTTACAGTTTTCAGAAAAAGAAAAGATAATTGCATAAATTCAAAATAGAAAAGATTTCTATTTTCAAAAGGTGTTAATATGGAAGTTCTCGAAAAAGTTATTGAAGTAAAGGACTATGTCACAAAATCCAATCTTCCCGCAAGCGATTTTGTAATAAACTCTTATGTAGGTTGTCCTCACGGCTGTAAATACTGCTATGCAAGATTTATGAAACGTTTTACTGGACACAATGAGGAATGGGGCAGTTTTATTGATATAAAAGAGTGTTCAAAGCCGATAAACACGAACAAATTAACAGGCAAGTCAGTATTTCTTTCATCTGTAACCGACTGCTATAATCCTTTTGAAAAGAAATATGGTATTACAAGAAAAATCCTTGAACAACTCAAAAACATTGACTGTCAACTGACAATATCAACAAAATCATCACTTATCCTTCGTGATATTGATTTGTTGAAACAATGCAAAAAACTTACTGTATCATTATCAATAAACACTCTTGATGAAGATTTTAAAAACGATATGGACAATGCTGACAGTATTGAAAAGCGTATAGACACACTTAAACAACTTCACGAAAACGGAATTTACACCGTCTTGTTTATGTCGCCGATTTTTCCGAAAATAACGGATTTCAGGGCGATTATCGAAAAAACCGAAAATTTCGTTGACGAATACTGGTTTGAAAATCTCAATCTTCGTAGCGAATACAAATCACCAATCCTTTCATATATATACAGGAAATATCCTGAACTCAAAGAGCTTTATAAAGATATTTTTATTTATGGCGATAAAAGATATTGGACAGCACTGTCACAGGATATAGAAAATTACTGCAAACAGAAAAAGCTGAACTACAAAAATTATTTTTACCACGAACAGTTGGTAAAAAACAAAAAATAAAAAGAATATAAAAAAGGACAAAAATTATGAAATCTATCTATCGGAATGAAAATGCCAAAAAAGCCGTATTGGAATTATATGACAGGCAAATTCAAGAACTCAACATAACATATAAAGATTTATATGTTGATACATCATTCGGAAAAACGCATTTAATTGAGTGCGGCAATTTGAACGGAAAGCCTTTATTGGTTTTTCACGGTGGAAACTCTACGACTGCATATAATCTGAAATACAGTGAATTTCTCTTTCGGGATTTTCATATTTATGCGGTAGATACCATAGGACACCCCGGCAAAAGTTCGGAAAATGTACTCTCTCCGAATGGACAGGATTACGGAAAATGGGCGGTAGAAGTCATAAAAGCATTGAAATATGAAAAGATGATGTGTTTTGGCAGTTCATACGGTGCTGGAATTTTAGTAAAAGCAATGTGTGTTGCCCCCGAAGTTATTGAAAAAAGTGTATTGATTGTACCCTCCGCCATAAAAAACGCACCTTTATATAAAAGTATGAATATGGCGTTTCCTATGCTTATGTACTGGCTTACGCACAAAGAAAAATGGCTTGTAAAATGCTTTTTGCCGATAACCTTAACGGAAGATGGTATTACTGACGATTTTTTGGCTACGGCTCGGTGCAGTATTGATAATGTAAAAATTAAATCCGTTATGCCTAAAAATGAAAACTATGACAGTCTTACAAAATATCATAATCCTGTTTTGGTTATGGCAGCAGAAAAAGACAAACTTTTCCCCGCTGATAATGTATTGCCTGTGGCAAAAAAAGCCTGGCAACAAAGTGTAACATATCTGCTCAAATATAGGGGACATCTGCATACTTTGACTGATACAGAGGAAAAAATGATTATAGATTTTCTGCTTTCATAAAATCTCTATCACAAGAGAATAAATTACTATAAATCAGGAGAACAACTATGCTTACCGTAAACAATTCAGAGGTTATGAACCTCAAAAACGCAATTCGTGGTGCAAGAAACCCTATGAACAGTTGGGACAGAATGGACAGCAGTTATGACGAACACGGAAAATATCAGCTTGGCGAAAATGACCTTTCACTTGCTATGCGTCTTAGCAGAGCCGGCAGTGACCACAGAAAATTTCTCCGTCAGATTTTTGTTTCGGTTGATATAACCGCACCGCTGTACTGGTGGAAAGAATTTGACACATACAAAGTCGGAACTGTTGCGAACTCAACAAGCACAATGCACAAGATAACATCTGCACCCTTTGATATGTCGCAATTCAGTTGTGACAAAATGACGGACGAAACAAAACAGCGTATGCAAGCTGTAATTGATTATCTTGAAATTCTCCGCCTTAAATATCTTGAAACAAAAGACAAACAGGTATGGTATGACATTATTCAATTTTTGCCGTCAAGCTACAATCAGATGAGAACCTGTACAATGAATTACGAAAACCTTATCAACATTTATCACGCACGAAAAAATCATAAATTAGACGAATGGCACGTTTTTTGCGACTACATCGAAACCCTACCCTACGCAGAAGAACTTATAATAATGCGTAATTCGTAATGCGTAATGCGTAATTATATTAAGACCGTAAGTTTTTTCGCTATGGGTAGTAGTTTATAACTTTCAGCTATAAAAATCGGGGTAACAATTACTTTAAGTTGTTGTCCCGATTTTTGTTTTATGCGATTTTTACACAGTTCTTACCTTTGCCCGATTGATAGCCAAAATATATTCATATAGAATTTATAAATAATAGGAGTTTCAGCTTTTTGATATATGTTGTTATTTTTGAATAGTTGGTGACATAATGAAAAATTACGGAAAAATATTATATTATGTTTTCGGAGTTTTGGGGATTTTCATATTTTTTTATGTTCGTAGCTCGTCATTATGGAAATCCGTTTTAGCAAGTGTAGTATTCGGCATAATTCCGCTTATATTTATCCGTATGTGCTATATAAGTATAATGATTATTTTCAGGAAAAGTTCCTTTAAAGCCGTTGAAACTGTTATCGTCAATATTCGTTTTGACAGCGACGACGGATATTATCCGATAGTAAAGCGTCTTGACCAGGAACAGTCAAAGGAAATTATACCGAACAGCACTCATTACTTTAACAATTATCCGCTTAAAGTCGGTGACCGTCTTACTCTGTATGCGAGAGATTGTGACCCGAGTAACCTTTACTTTAAAGAAGAACTGAAAACATCAGGTGCGGTTATTCGTCTTATAATGGGTATGTCTGTAACTGTTTTTTATATAATCGCTTTTATATATAAATTTTGGATTGCATAAGATTTTTACTGGAAGAAGTATGATAATGAAATTTTTAAAAAAGTTTCTTAATTTTTTAAAATGGCTGATTATATGTGTGGGTGGTTTTTTCCTGTTTGCAGCAGGTTGTGCAGCAGTTATACTTATTATCGTAGGTATTGTTAATGTGTTTAAAACAATGGGTAATACATTACCTATTATAGTTAATATAATATTTGCAATTATATGTGCAGTACAGTCATTGGGCTGTTTCGGAATGTTTTGCGGCAGCTTTGCGGTTATGGTATCTCCCAAAAAATATAAATCGGTAGATGTGGAAATTATTGATGTAGATGTTTCTGATGGTGTTGACTATGGCCCTTATTACTGGCCCGTGGTTAAAAGAACCGACGATACAAGCAATCCTCCGCATAAAATTATTCCAAAGTATGAATCCTACAATACCCGTGAAGAAGTCGAGGCACTTTTCGGTACTCATATAACGCTTTATGCAACTGATAATAAACCTTATGAACTGTTTTATAAAAAACAACTCAGCAGAAAAAGTTCTGTACTTTGGACTTTAAGTCTTTTAGGGTTCACAATATTAGGAGTTCTTGGATTTCTTATGTTTTTTGAGCCTTTAAAAGATTTGTGGTCAGGTGAATATGATTTCTGGGAATATTTCGGGAAAGATTAAGCAACAACTGGACAAACAAAAACAAACAGTAAAAAATCGGGACAGCAATTATTTGAAATTGCCGTTCCGATTTTTGATATTATAATAATTTCAGCCGAGATAGATTTGTGGGTCAATCTTTGTGCCGTTGCTGATTATTTCAAAGTGTAGGTGAGGGCCTGTTGAGTCGCCTGTTGAACCTACTGCGGCAATAGCCTGTCCGGCATAGACTTCTTCACCTACTGAAACATAAAGTTCACTACAATGTGCATACTGGGTTTCAAAGCCGTTACCGTGGTCAATAATTATGTGCATACCATAGCCCGAATTATCATACTGTGCAAGAGTTACCGTGCCGCCGTCAGATGCTATAATATCTGCACCGTAAACTCCACTGCCTGAAATATCAATACCGTTATGGTTAGTACCCCAGCGTGGCCCGAAAGGACTTGTAATCATTGAATAATTTGGTACAGGCCACAAAAAATTACCTGACGCATAACCGTAATGATGTTCGATAGTGCCTACTGTAACTTTTTCTGTTACAGGCTGTGAAATGACCTTTTTGCTTATGTTTTTAACATTAACCTGTTCGCCGTCAATATATGAAATTTCGTCGGTGTATTGGGTTTTGCCGTTTTTGCCCTCTTGTGTGACGGTTTTGTTATCGGCATAATCGTTATCATCATAAGTTGTTTCGGTCTGGAATTTTACGTCCTTTGTATAGGTTTTTTTAATTGTAACGGTAACAGTAAGGAGTTTTGTTTCTTCCTTAACCTTTACTTTTCTGCCTGTGAACATATAATCGTCAAAATTATCACCGTTCATAGCACTAAATTCATCAAGTGAAAGTCCGTATTTTTCGCATATTGAATATGGTGCGTCACCGTCCTGTATTGTATAAAGCACCTCATTTTCAACAGGCTTATTCAGAATTTTATAGAGTTCATCAGCACTGACAGGTGTATCGTCATAAATATCCTTTTTTATCTCTGTTTTCTGAGTAATTTTCGCCTTTGCGTTTTTGTCGGAATATGACTTCAAAGCCTCTTTTTCAATCTTGTCAAGAACGGTTGTAATGTCGCTTTCCTCAGCGGTTACAGCAATTTTCTTCCCGTCAATATAAAGTGCATAAGACGGTTCGGGAACAGGCAAAACATCTTCTTCAATATTATTTGAAAGTGCCGCCTGTACATTTTCAAGTGCCGCAACAGTAAAAACAGGCTGTTCTCTTGTCTGTATCTGTGTTGCCTGTGTATTTATGCTCATTTGTGACGAAGAAACTATTGCCGCTGCCGCACAAAGTGCTATACAGACTGATGTAATGGTATTCTTTTTTGAAAATTTTCTTTGCTTGTTCATAAATAACTCCTTTAAATCAGCGTGTAACACTCAGTGCTTAAACTTAATATTATATAAAACAAGTGTTTATCAGCTTTTATGATAGTATTATAACCGATATATTACAAATTTGCAACCTTTTTGAAATTATTTGTAACTGTTTATAAACTTTAACAGCAATCAAGCGACCTTTTGTATGATACTCCAAAATTAAATGCAAAAAATATGCAAAAACACTAATCTTTCCAAAATAAAAACCGCTCTGTGAAAACTCACAAAGCGGCAGATAATTATTTTCAGATTATGAAAGAACGGTAAGATGTGCAAATGATGCCATAAGTTTCTTTGTTCCCACATTGTCAAATGCAATTTCAAGCATACTGTCAGACGCCATAGGCTTTACACTGAGAACAGTTCCCTCGCCGAATACCTTATGCGATACCCTCATACCGACAGTGTAAGTAACAGTCGGTTTCTTTGTAACTCCCGACGAAATTATACGGCTTTTTGCAATATCGTCACGTCGTGTTACCTTGGGTTCAGGTATCTGAATATTTGGATTTATTTTTATTTCCTTGCGTTTTTTCTCGACAAGCTGTTCTGGTAGTTCATTAAGAAAACGTGACGGACGGTTTCTCGTTGTATGACCATAAAGCATACGGCTGTCGGAATTGATAAGATAAAGGTTCTTTTTCGCCCTTGTAATTCCAACATAGGCAAGGCGACGTTCCTCCTGCATATCTTCACTTGACATAGTAGCCTGAAATCCTGGGAAAACATTTTCTTCCATACCCGGAATAAATACAGTAGGAAATTCCAGTCCCTTTGCTGAATGTAAAGTCATCATTACAACTTTTTCGTTTGCGTCTGCCTCGTTATAGTTATCAATATCGGACATAAGTGCGACTTCTTCAAGAAATCCCTGTAATGTTGCCTCACTGCCGCAATCCTGTTCATACTGTGCGATACTTGATTTAAGTTCCATAACGTTTTCGACAGCGGCATCTCCACGCTCGCTTTCGTGCTTTATGAATGTCAGATAATCAATACGCTCAACCAGTTTGTCATACATATCAGAAACTGACATTCCGTCATCAAGCATATCAGAAAATTCTTCAATCATATTGCAGAAATCTTCAAGTTTTGTGCGGCTTTTTGCAAGTACCTCAAACTCGTCCGACTCTTTCATTGTTTCAAACATACTGAGTCCCAAGCCGTTGCCTATTTCTTCAATCTGGCTTACTGTTTTGTCGCCGATACCACGTTTTGGAACATTGATAATTCTTTTCAGTCTGTTGTTGTCGTGGTGGTTGCTGATTACGTTAAGATATGCAATCATATCACGTATTTCTCTGCGGTCATAAAAACGGTGTCCGCCGATAATCTTATACGGAATACCCGAACGTACAAAAACTCTTTCAAGCACCTGTGACTGTGTGTTCATTCTGTAAAGAATTGCAAAATCGGAATATTTCGCACCGGCGGCAACCTGTTCATTGATTGTATTAGTTATGAATGTACCCTCGTCCGTTTCGTCAGAGGCATTATACCAAGTAATTTTACTGCCCTGTTCATTTTGTGTCCAAAGAGTTTTGCCTTTTCTTTCGGCATTGTTTTTTATAACATAGTTTGCGGCTGTGAGAATATTCTTTGTTGAACGGTAGTTCTGTTCAAGTTTAATCACACGGGCATTTTCGTAATCCTTTTCAAAATCAAGAATATTTCTGATTGTTGCACCACGGAATTTATAGATACTCTGGTCGTCATCACCGACAACACAAAGATTTTTGTGCTTATCGGCAAGAAGTCTTATAAGTTCGTATTGCAGTTTGTTTGTATCCTGATATTCGTCAACCATAATATACCTGAACTGTTCCTGATATTTTTCGAGAACATCGGGACATTCTTTGAACAATATTACTGTATTGAAAATAATATCGTCAAAGTCCATAGCGTCGGACGCAAGAAGTCTTTGCTGATACAGAGCGTACACCTTTGCTATTGATATAAGTCTGCTGTCTTTTCCCGCCTCAGATTTAAGCATATCTGGAGTTTTCATTTCATCTTTTGCACGTGAAATTGCCGAAAGAACGCTTTTTGCCGGAATAATCTTTTCGTCAATATTCAGTGCCTTTATACAGTCTTTGAGCAGTCTTTTCTGGTCGTCGGTATCATATATTGTAAAGTGGTTTGAATAGCCGATATTTTCGCCGTATCTTCTGAGAATACGTGTACAGGCTGAGTGAAATGTTGACGCCCATATATCGTTGCCGCACTGTCCGACTTTGCTGCATATTCTGTCTTTGAGTTCGTTTGCGGCTTTGTTCGTAAAGGTAATGGCAAGAATACGCCACGGATTCACCTTTGAAACGGAAAGTCTGTCAGCAAGTTCGTCAGAAAGAGTTATTTCACCGTCAGCGGCTTTTTTAATTTCGTCAATTTCTTCATCACTGTATTCACCGAAAACAGCGTCGCTTTCGTATGCCTCACCCCAGCGGAGTATATTTGCGATACGGTTTACAAGTACGGTTGTTTTTCCGCTTCCGGCACCGGCAAGAATGAGCAGAGGATTTCGTGTTGTAAAAACAGCCTGTTTCTGCATATCGTTCATTCTTGAAAATTCGTTTTCGATTATTTTTTTGCGGAGTTGTGCAAGTTCTGTGCGTGTGGTTTCGTTCAAATTGATACATCCTTCCAAAATATTACAATGTAATTATTTTTTGTTACCGTTACATTGTACCGCAAAATCAGAATAATATCAAATACAATTCTGTTTTATTTTGCATATATAAGTAATGTTTTGAAATTTTAATTTTTTTCGGGCAATTATACCTTTTCGGGTATAATTTTATGATTTTTCAGGGTATTTATGAAAGGTGGTTTTTTCAGCCGCATTTCATAAAAAATAAATGGGGGTATATATCAATGAAAAAAGGTATTGACGTTTCCTATGCACAGGGAAACATTGACTTCAAAAAGATTGACAAAAATCAGGTGAATTTTGCGATTATTCGCAGCAGCTACGGTTGGGAAAAAAATCAGAAAGACAAAGAGTTTGACCGCAATATAAAGGGTTTTCAGTCGCTTGGAATACCTTGCGGTGCTTATCACTATTCCTACGCAAAAAGTACGTCTGACGCAGTAAAAGAGGCGAAATACTGCATAGAATGTATAAAAGGCTATGACTTACAACTGCCTGTGTTTTACGATATGGAGGAAAATTCCGTCGCATTACTCGGCAAAAAGACCTGTACGGAAATTGCAAAGGCATTTTGTAACTATATGAAACAGCACGGCTACAAAACAGGTGTTTATCTTAACCCGAACTGGATTAAAAACTACATCGACATTTCCGACATTATAAAGGAACACGACTTATGGCTTGCACAGTGGGACAGCGAAAAACCGTCATATAAGTGTGATGTATGGCAGTACAAAGTCGGCGGCAAAGGTTCGATAAAGGGCATAAGCGGACAAATCGACCTTAATTATATGTACAAGGAATACGAAATCAAAACACCGTCTGCAAACAAACCGTCACAAAACAGCAATGCAGGTAAAAATCCCACAACCGCCTTTAAAGTCGGTGATGTGGTAGAAGTGCTTAAACCGATAAACTATGACAACGGTCAGAATTTTATAGTTTATGATGGTGTGAAATATACCGTTATTGAGGCTGTGAGAAACAGAATTGTCATAGGCATTGACGGACAGGTGACAGCCGCTGTTGACGCAAAGAATATACGCAAAATCACACCAACAACCTCAAAAAAGAAAACTTACACCTATGTCGTTAAAAAAGGTGATACGCTTACTGCTATTGCTGAAAAATATCATACTACCGTCAGCAGTATCGCAAAGGAAAACGGAATTAAAAATCCCGATTTGATTTTTGTTAATCAGGTTCTGAAAATTACAGTATAATACACAAATACGCAACTAATCACTCCGTGCCGCTGTTTTTGACAAAGACAGCGGCATATTTTTGTTGATTTTGCTTTATTTCAAAAAAATTTAAAAAAACTCTTGCAATTTCAGTAATACTGTGTTATACTTACAAAGTCGTCAAAAGCGACAACAAATGAATAGCTGGTGTCGATGACGTTGAGGGTCCACCCGTTCCCATACCGAACACGGAAGTTAAGCTCAATAGTGCCGAAAATACTCGACTGGTGACGGTCCGGAAAGATAGGAAGATGCCTGCACTTAAAAGCAAT
>JAQXZA010000050.1 GCA_029226955.1 Clostridia bacterium
ACACCATCCTGTACAGCATAACCGCCCTTTTTACAGAATACTTCAAAAATTTGATAAGCCTCGTCTGCTGTGTAGTCTTTGAAATACACTTCCTCTATTCTTGAACGCATACCGCTGTTTGCCTTATACAAGCCTTGCATATCTTTGAGATAACCCGCAAAAATAATACAACACCGTCTTCTGTGTTCGGGAACGTCCATAAACGCTATAATCTGTTCAAGTGCCTCTTTCTTAAAGCTGTCACCGCCGCCGCTGTTTTCGGAATATGAAAGGCTGTATGCCTCGTCAATAAACAGAACGCCGTTGATTGATTTTTTGAGGAGTTCATAAGATTTTTGTGCTGTTTCGCCGACGTGTTCGCCGATTAAATCCTTTGCAGTACAGGAATGAAAATCAGGAGATTTTACTACACCAAGTTTATACAGTGATTCGGCAAAAAGTTTTGCACTTGTCGATTTGCCTGTGCCGGGGTTGCCGACAAAGAAATAATATCCCGGATTGATGTCATAAAGTGACTGTCCGCTTTTTCTTGCATAAAGCACTTCTTCCTGTTTTGAAATAATGATGTTTTTCAGGTCGGACATACCTATCTGGTCGTTAAGGTCTTTCATTATATCGTCAAAAGAACGTGGGTTAAGCTGGTCTTGTATAAGTTTTATCATTTCAGGCGGTATATCGTCAACTGTATATTCGTACTTGTTTACGTCGGTATTTTCGGAAGAATAAACACGGCTTAAACGCATACGTTTCATATCTATTGCAAGTTTTTTGACTTCACCGGCATTACCGAAACTCTCTGTGCGTGTATTGTATTTGTACTCCATAATAAGTCCGACACGCTTGTGTGCCTCCTCTGTGATTGTACAACCCTGTGCTTTTATTGTGCGGTCAAAAATTTCAAGCAACTGTTCGGCGTTGTAGTCGGGGAATTTAACCACTCTTAAACGCCTTGCAAGACCGGCATTCATTTTCAGAAAATCGTCAACTCTGTTTGTGTACATACCGAAAATCATCTTGAAATCTGCGGCATTTTCTGTCATTTTAGTCATCATTGCACCGATAATTTCGTTACCGTATGCACTGTCGCATATCTGGTATGCCTCGTCAATATAGAGTACGGCATTGTGGTCTATTGCGTCCTGTATTGCCTCATTTACTTTTTCTTTTGATTCACCGACGTGTGAACCGATAAGGTCTGATGCGTCAATAAATATTGTTTCACTGCCGCCGAGAACTTCCATAAGATGATAGAATGAACCTATCATTTTTCCTACGGTTGTCTTGCCTGTACCGGGATTGCCCGCAAAAATAAAGTGGTCGGCATAAACTTCCGGTTTTATTCCCCTTGCTATACAGTCACGTGAATCAAGCACTTCAAGGCGGATTGTCCTGAACAAATCCTTGACAAAATCCATTCCGACATATTTGTCAATCTGTGCATAAATATCGTCAATGGAATCAACACCGTGCTTTACAAAATATTTCTGAAAATCGCCGAAATCCTTTTTTTTGATACATCTTAATGTATCGTCACGAAGACTTGACTGCATTTTTACTTCCTTTGCAATAGCGACAATATCTCTTGCGTTGCCGAAATCCGCACGGTTTCTCTGCTGATAAAGATTATTGAAAAACAATTCAAGGTCAATCGGTTCTGTTTCGCCCTCTGCCTCACCGTAAAAACGATAGCCGTCCTTTTTGCAGTTGTTTACAAAAATCTCACGGAGAGTATCGGGTTTGTAGTCCTCGATAGTTATAATGTTCGCCTTGCTGAAACGGCTACGGAGTCCCGAGTTCATTTCAAGAAGTTCGTCCATAGGTTCGGGATAACCTGCCATAATCATACAAAAACGGTATTTTTCGGGATTCGTCATAATCGGAACAAGTGTATCTATTGCCTCTTTCGGATAGTTGTTGTCGTCGCTTTTGTCAATAAGTGAATAAGCGTCATCAATAAACAGAACACCGTCCTGTGCGTTCATTACACATTCAGTTGTTTTTACGGCTGTTCCGCCGACATAGCGGTCAACAAGGTCATCTCTTTTCGCCTCGACTGTATGACCTTTTTTGAGTATTCCGGCATTATAGAATATCTGTCCGATAAGTCGTGCAACGGTTGTTTTGCCGACACCCGGATTTCCACGGAGTACAAAGTGCGGAACAGGATATTTAAAACCAATATCGCTGTCGTCCTTTTTCAGTCTTTCGGTAATCATTGTAGAAGATGTATCAGACGTAACAGGTTTTAATTCTTTTTCGGCGGCGGCTTTTTTCATTTCAAAGTCACGCAAAATTTCCTTTATGCGTGTTGCGACGCTTTCCCAACCCTTAGTTGTACAAAGTTTTGTGAGAGGGTCGCTTTCTTCCTCACTCTTATATTTATAGTAAAGCCGCTTAATGACTTTTTCGTCTATGTTTACAATATCTTCTTTTTGTGAATGAATATAATTCGTTATCGTATCATAAACGGACGAGAGATAACCGCTGCGGTTTTCATCTTTGTCGGATTCACGGCTCAAAAACAGAATGTTTGAAACAATCGTGTGTAAATTCTTGCGTGAAAAAGTTATCTTTTTGCCGTCGTCGCCGACTATACGGAGATATTCAAGCATAAGCGTTACTTCATCACTGTTCGGCAAACCAACATTTATTGTACAGCCACGGTTGATTGAATCATCATCATTGAAAAATCTGTTCTTGAAAATCTCGCCGTTTTCGTTTTCTTCAAAGAGTTTTTTGAGGTCGTCTGAACTCATTTGCGGTGCAAGAAAAATACAAATATTTTCGTTTCCGTTTACTGAATATTCGCCCCACAAATGTGAGAGAAGTTCCATATACGGCTGTAAAGGTGACGAGCGGTCTGTGAGGAAGTCCTGTATAAATGTGAACACAACCGCTGATTTTGTGTTTTCGTCTTTCATTATTTTTTTAGCGTCGTCAAGAAATTCTGCCGGAGTAATTTTCGGCTGTTTATAGATAAGTTTTTTTGTCTTTTTTGCGTTTTTCTTTTGTTTTTCATTCTGTGTTTTCTGAACCTGTTGATTTGTTTCCGACTGAGAATTGCTGACAGACTGTGTGTTCTGAGTCTTAGCATTTTGCTGTGTATCAGTTTGACTTGTTTTATTATCTGACTGTGCGTTTGTTTGCTGAGTTTTATTCGGTTCATACTTTGCACTTGCCTGAGGATTGAGTATTCTGTGACGACGTTTCTGAGGCTTACCGTTTTCGCCGTTTGACTGTTGTGCCTGTTCGGTATTGCCGTTATTTTTTTGTCTGTTTTTGGTTATTGCAAAAGTGGCACTTTCATCATCAAGAACATATTTGCCGACATTCTTTGCACCTGAATAATACACAATCTGCTTATAGCCGAGTTCTTTCAGGTATGAATTGAGAAAAACTCTGAAATTATTTTTCTGTAAATCCTTTGATATGAACATATCATCAAGATTGCCGTAAATAAGAAAAATTTTATTTAGATTAGGTTTTTCGAGAACAGAACCCATTGTTATGTTTCTCCTTTCAAATTCCGTTTTTATTTTATCGGAAACCACAAAGTTGTGAAATCAAACATATTCTTATATCCCCATAAATCAGGATAGAAAACAATCATAAGTAATATTGCAATAATAAGAAGTGCAAAAATCAGCTTTTCGATTATGCCGTTTGTTTTTATGAATCTTGAAATAATCGGAACTTTTATGTTCTTTTTCCACGGATAAAAAAGCTCCACACCTTTCGGGTTAAACAAATCAAGCACTATATGCGTAAGAACTCCGAGTGCAAGATATGGCGAAATAAACATTGAAACAGCTAAAAAAATCAGGCTGTGAGTAACTCCCCTGTGCCTTATGTGACGGCTTATGGGTTTTATAAGTTTGCCGAGAGTCGAACCCGAATGGTCAATATCGGGCAAAAGTGAACCGAATGCCGCAAGTGCAATCTGAGGGGCGTTCATTCCGAGTGCTATCGACGCTGCAAGTCCTGCCGCAATATGTGTTTTTCCTGTCATTTGTATTCTCCGTTTCAGATAAATAATTTGTAATTTTTTGTTTTATAATTATAACATATTCTATAAAATTTGTAAAACATCAAACTGATGTTTTCAGGAAAATTTTTGAGATATATTTTCTTTGTGATGTTACTATTGTTTATTTTTTCTTTTTTTGACTCTATTTACAAATAAAAATTATAAGTGTATAATATTATAAGAATAATAATTATTTTTATATTATAAAAGAGAAGGCTTATTACAATGAGTAACAAATTAGGAAGAAATGACCCCTGTTGGTGCGGAAGCGGAAAGAAATACAAGAAATGTCACGAAGAGTTTGACGAAAAAATCGCTTTTATCAAAAGTCAGGGACACGAAGTACCCGACCACAGCATTATTAAAACTCCTCAGCAGATTGAGGCAATAAGAGAAAGCGGAAAAATCAATATTGCCGTACTTGACTATGTTGCGGAGAATATTCGTGTGGGTATGACAACAGAAGAAATTGACAGACTCGTTTCTGAAAAAACCGCTGAACTTGGCGGTATTCCTGCACCGCTGAACTATAACGGCTATCCGAAAAGCGTATGTACTTCAATAAATGAAATTGTATGTCACGGAATACCGTCAGATGATGTTGTTCTGAAAGACGGTGATATTGTAAATATTGATGTTTCAACAATATATAAAGGTTATTTTTCGGATTCGTCAAGAATGTTCTGCATAGGCAACGTAAGCCCTGAAAAGAAAAAACTCGTTGACGTTACAAAGGAATGTGTTGAAATCGGTCTTGAAAAGGTAAAACCGTGGACTTTTCTTGGAGATATGGGACAGGCTGTACACGAACACGCTCTTGAAAACGGTTATACGATTGTGCGTGAAATCGGCGGTCACGGTGTAGGACTGGAATTTCACGAAGACCCGTGGGTCAGCTATGTTTCAAAAGCCGGCGAAGAAATGCTGCTTGTACCTGGTATGATATTTACCATTGAACCTATGGTAAATATGGGAACGGACAAGGTTTTTGTAGATAAAGACGACAAATGGACGGTATATACTGCCGACAGAAAACCGTCTGCACAATGGGAAATAATGGTTCTTGTGACAGAAGACGGACACGAGGTTTTAGCCTATTAAAATCAAAACCATTATGAAAAATTTATTATAAATTCAAAATTCAAGGAGGTTTTTTTATGCCAAGCATTACTATCAACGGAATGGAAAACATCACAAACAAGAAATTTGATAATGTGATTGTCAATGGTGCTGCCATATTCCCTGATGGCTTTCAGGCACTCAGGGTACAGGTTGACGGAACAGTCAGATGTAACGGAGATTTTGTATGTGAAAGTATCAGGTGCAACGGTTCGTCAAGATTTTTTGGCGGAATGGACATTAAAGAACTTTACTGTGAAGGTTCACTTATTTCATCAGGAACACAGCCTGTTAAAATCGGACAGATTTATTGCAATGGTGCGACAAAATTCTTTTCTGACATACTGACCGATACCATTGACATAAGCGGTTCTCTTAACACTGAAAAAGACTGTAATCTTACGGCACAAAAAATATTCTGTGACGGTTCAATTATTGTAAACGGCGACATAAATGCCGATATGCTTAATGCTGACGGCTATATCTTTGCAAATACGATAAATTCAAAAAAGGTGTACATTAACAGCCAGCCCGGACGAAAACTGAAAAAACTTCTTACAAGAAAACCCGACACGGCAATTTCACTGATAAGTGCTGATGAAATTGAACTTATCAATGTAAAAGCGTCAAAGGTTGTCGGTAAAAACATTAAAATCGGTTCAGGCTGTGTGATTGAGTCCGTTGAATGTAGCGGAGAACTCAGCATTGACGAAAATGCCGTAGTTTCCGAAATTCTCGGCGATTATCAAAAAGCATAATAACTCCACACTCAAAAGTAAAGGCATAACCGTTAAAATTGCGGCTATGCCTTTACTTGTTTAGGATTTATATTTTGGAGGGACAAGGATTAAGCAAGTTTTGAAAAAGTCTGAAATACGATAAATTATTACTGGTAGTCAACTACATCTACCCAGCCTTTGAGAAATTCTTCTTCTTCGGGAACTTTCTTTACAAGCTGTGATGCGGCAACAATCGGGAGCCACTGCTGTACATACTGTTTTGCTGTGTCACTCTTTTTGCAGAACAGGTCAAGATACAGGTCAGCAAGTTTTTTGTCTTTGAGTGCGAAAAGAAGATATGTTCTTGCGGCATCTGCTGAGGCATTGCCCTGTGTTGCGTGTGACCAGTCAATGATATGCGGATTGCCGTCTTTGTCGATAATTATGTTGCTGGGGTTAAAGTCGCCGTGACAAACCTTGTTATGTTTTGGCATTCCTTCAAGACGTGTATGAAGTTCATATCTTGTTGTTGCGTCAATTTCGTTGCCAAGACTTGAAATCTTACGGTTCATCTTATCTTTGAGTTTGTTAAGCAAAGGTGCTTTTTTACTCTGAACTTCAAGCTGCAAGTCAACAAACTGATTCATATATTTTTCGAGGTTGTCGGGGTCTTCTTTCATAATCTGGTCAAGAGTTTTGCCCTCGACATATTCCATTGTTATTGCCCACTTACCGTCAATAACTGATACAGATTTGAGTGCCGGAACAGGAAGTCCTGTTTCTTCGACTCTTGTATGATTGAGTGCCTCGTTGAGAATATCTGACTTAGGGTATTTATCGGAAAAAACCTTTACTGTATTGTCGCCGTCTTTGAAGATTTGTTTATCTTTTCTTTCTGCTATAAGTTCCATAATAATGAAATCCCCTTTCGGTATTTGTTCTGAGTTTTAAGTTTTTGAAGTAATCTCTTAACTTGCTTATATTATACTACCATTTTTTAATAAAGTATAGGTTAATTGTGTTGGAATTTTTGTATGATTTTTTAGTGAAATAGACAAATTGTCTATATTTTAACAAATATCATAGCAGTTTTTGGTTTAATCTGATAAATATTTATCAAAGTTCGACATAATTTTATCAATAAAAAAGGAGAAAACCAAAAATTATGGCTTTCTCCCTGTGTGATTTATTATACACTGAGTTTTTTGAGGAATGATTTTGTTCTTTCGTTTTTCGGGTTGTCTATTACATCTGACGGCTTGCCCTGTTCAACAATAACACCGCCGTCCATAAATATTACCCTGTCGGAAACCGCCCTCGCAAAATCTATTTCGTGAGTGACGATAACCATTGTCATATTTGCCTCGGCAAGACCTTTCATAACACGGAGTATTCCGGCGGTAATTTCGGGGTCAAGTGCTGATGTAGGTTCATCAAAGAAAAGCATTTTCGGATTCATTGCCAACGCCCTTGCTATTGCCACTCTCTGCTGTTGTCCGCCCGAAAGTTCGCAAGGATAGGCGTTTTCTTTGTCGCTGAGTCCGACTTTTTCAAGAAGTTTACGTGCCTCGTCGTAAACCTCCTGTTTATCACGTTTCTGAATACTTATCGGTGCGTCGGTGATATTCTTCAAAACGGTATAGTGCGGAAAAAGATTGAAATTCTGGAATACAAGTCCGAAATTCGTCTGTACCTCACGCATTTCTTTTTTCGGAAGATATACGGCTTTTCCGTCGTTTGTTGTTACGGCTTTTTTGCCGCAATAGCTTAGTTCACCGCTGTCCATATTTTCAAGAAAGGTTGCACAACGAAGAAGTGTTGATTTGCCTGAACCCGACGGCCCGATTATTGAAACAACTTCGCCCTCGTCAACATACATACTTATATCTTCAAGAACCGTCTTTTTGTCAAAGCTTTTTTTAAGATTGTTTATTTCAAGTATTCTCATAGCGTTTCAACCCCCTTTTTTAGCGGTAATAGTCCATTTTCTTTTCGACCTTTTCCATAACGAATGCAACAATAAAGTTGAATACATAATAGAACAGACCGGCAACAAACAGCGGTAAAAGACTTGCCTGTGCGGAAGAAATCTGTTTTGCGAGTGTGAACAGTTCCGTAAACGCAAGAGCAAATGCAAGTGATGTATCTTTTACAAGCGTTATTACTTCATTTGTTACGGGTGGCAAAATTCTCTTGACCATCTGCGGAAAAATAATCTTTCTGAATGTCTGTGTGCGGCTGTAACCGAGTACCTGTGCCGCCTCACGCTGTCCGTTCGGAATTGACTGTATGCCGGCACGGAATATTTCGGCAAAATATGCGGCATAGTTGAGCGAAAAACCGATAATAACCGCATAGAAACGGTAAGCATTTGACAAATCTATTTTAAACAGATAGTACGGTGCATAGCACACAACAAGCAACTGCAACATAAGCGGTGTACCACGCATAATTGATATATAAATTTTTGCAATCCACTGAACGACTTTAAATCTTGACATTCTTATAAATGTAAGAAGAAGTCCGAGCGGAAGTGAAAATACAAGCGTCAGTGCAAAAATACTCAATGTTGCAAGCATACCCTCACCAAGCTGTGTGGCAATCTGCCATATATTGAGTTTTGCTTTTGATGATGTATTGTCGTCTGTGCCTTGTTCGTCAAGGTATTTATCGTCTGCACTCAGGCATACACTTGATTCAAGCTGCCATTTCTTTGCAATTTCGTCAAATTTGCCGTCCTGTTTCATTGCAAGAAGCGTTTCTTCAACAGTATTGCGGAGTTCCGTGTTGCCTTTTTTAAAGCCTATGCCGTACTGTTCACTTGAAACGTGTTCATCAAGCATACGGAATTGGTTTTCACGCATTGAAATCTGATAGTTTGCAACGCCTATATCCATACATATTGCCTGAACCATTCCGCTTTCAAGGTTCATAAAGGCACTGTTGTAGTCGCTTACCTGTTGTAAATCACTGAATGACTTTGCAAGAGCCTTGTTTTCGTCTGTTGCGTCGTCGCCTGTAAAAGCCGCAAGTGCTGACGAATCCGCCTGTACTGCAACGATTTTGCCTTTGAGGTCGTTAAGTGAATTTATGTCGGAATCCTTTTTTACTATTACAACCTGTGAATTATCTACATAAGGCGTTGACCATGTGTAGAGTTTTTCTCTGCCGTTCATAGTAAAGCCGTTCCATATACAGTCGATTGAACCCGAATTAAGCTCCATATCCTTTGAATCCCAGTCGATAGGCTGTTTTACAAGTTTCCAGCCGTTGCGGTCACAAACCTCTTGTGCAAGGTCAAGGTCAAAGCCGACATATTCGCCGTTATCGTCCTTATAACCGTAAGGCGGAAATGACGCATCAAAACCGACTGTAAAGGTCTTTTTGTCCTCAGCGGCACTTACAATAGTTCCAGTCTGAACAATAATGCTTAAAACTGCGGAAAATACAAGCATAAAACACAACAATCTGCTTATTTTCCGTTTTGATTTGTTGTCTGTCATAGTATGCAAACACTCCCTTTGTTTCCAATGAATTTATTTTTGTAGTCCGACAGCACTTTTTACGGTATGTAATTCAAGCGTTATATTATCACATTAACATAATAAAGTGCAAAACGATAAATTCATTATAACATACAGAGTTTTGTTTGTCAGCAGTTTTTTTACAAATTGATTAACCGAACCTGAAATTATGTATAACTGGTAAAATAATGCAAACAAAAAAGAAATAACCGACCAACTTAAAAATTAGCGGTTATTTCTTAACTTGCTTTTTAGAGTTATTCGTTATTGCACATTTCTTTCAAGAGATTTTGCTTTTTAGAATGTTTCATAATATACAAAATCTTTAATTTCTTTTCTTTCATTTGAGTGCCTGTCAGGTGATGCTTTTTTTATGTCTGCATAGCCTAATGCAATAATTGCTATCGGTTCAAAATTACTTGGAACATTAAATTCATTTTTAATAACATCAGGTTTAAAATAAGTCAGCCAACAAGAACTAAGACCTAAATCCTCTGCTTCAAATACGATATGATCCGCAACGATTGTAGAATCAACAGCTACCATATCTTTCTTGTCAAACGGACGGACAAACACATCAGAATGATCTCCGCATACGATAATTGCTAACGGTGCATTGTGAAAATTAACTGCTTTTGATAACTTATTCAAACCTTCGCTGCTGTTTATTACCAGCAACCTTTGTGACTGACAATTTGCCGCTGTCGGAGCAACACGAGCTGCTTCAAGAAGTTTGTCCACTTTCTCCTTTTCAACAGCATCTTTTTTGTATTTTCTTACAGAACAACGTTGCTTTGCCAACGATAAAAAATCCATAATATATTTCCTCTCTTTCGTTATTTCATCGATGATTTTTTGTTGCATTGTTTAATTAAACACGCTATAATAATAATACTATATTTTTTCTTTTTGACAAGTACGCACTTTAAAGTAATATACTACCTAAAATGATACTATGGGGGTTCTGTCGTATGAAACAATGTAAATCTTTTCAATGTCCGATAGAAGCAACACTTCAACTGATTGGTGGCAAATATAAATCTCTTATTTTATGGCATTTAATCGGCAAAACTCTTAGATTTAGCGAATTAAGCAAACTCATAACATCAGCCACGCCTAAAATGCTTACACAACAGCTAAGAGAATTGGAAAATGATGGTATGGTCAACAGAGTAGTATATCCTGTTGTTCCTCCGAAAGTTGAATATTCTCTTACAAGTTTCGGTGAAAGTATTATTCCTATTCTTGAATTGATGTGTTCTTGGGGGTCAAATTATTTGAAAGAGAAAAATTTATCAGATTATATCTGTTCAAATAATAAAAGAAACGGTTTATAATTATTCAAAGGTTACCATTACATTTTTAAAGTGAGAACTAAAATAAGATTTTAGTTCTCAAAATCTGTTAAATTTATTTGGACTAAAATAAACTATTGAAAAACATCAACAAAAAAGAGCGTGAACAAAGGATTATTGTTCCGCTCATTTTTCTCATAATTTACGCTTAAATTTCAAAAAAGCAAATGATTTTAACAAATAGTTTGACTTTTTTATACTGATGGATTATAATACTTTTCACAAGGTGTCCTACCTAAGCGGTAAGCGGTTAGTCCCCGATTTTTTATACAGGGGGCGAAAAACTTTTTGACTCCCCCGAGTATTATACGAGGGGGTGAGATTATGGTTACATACGAGGCTTTGTTCCAGTTCACATTAGTGATTATCGGAGTTATCGGTCTTTGCGTGAGCATTTTCAATAACAAAAAGAAGTAACCGCCCATCTCCCAAAAGTGCGGTTACTTCTTTTGTAACTAAACCATAGGGGCTAACCGTTTATCAGGTAGTCCGCCTTGTATTTTTATTATACAGCAGTTTGTGACCTGTGTCAAGCGTTGAATTTGTAAAAACACGTTCGTTTTATAAAAATCATATACATATATTTTCCGATAATGCACATAATACTCCTGTAAAAATTAAACCATCTTTTACAAAGGAGTTTTTTATGAAAAAGACGCTTATTGCAATTATATCGGTTCTGATGATATGTTTATGTTTTGCCGCCTGTAAGTCAAACAACGGCAACAATAACAATGCAAATTCAAAACCAAACACATCATCAACACCGAATACCTCATCAAATCCGAATGGTTCAACCGTTCCGAACACTTCATCAAACCCGAACAGTTCAGCCGTTCCGAATACTTCATCAAACCCGAACGGTTCAAGTGTTCCGAATAATTCATCAAACCCGAACAACTCATCACCAAACAATAACGGTCGTATTGCCGAAAACAATGACGGTTATATAACGGACGGAAACGGTCGTGTGACTGACGGAAACGGAATTATCGGTGATACGGAAGATTTCGTTTCAAATACGGTAAGTAATGTTGAAAGTTTTGTAACAGGAAGATAAAAACAATTTCAAACACCACTAAACAAACGGTTATCGGCGGTTATGATTTTCTGCCGACAGCCGTTTTTTATTTTATCGTGCATAGCGGTCTTTTAAATAAAGCAAAAACATATAATTTAGTAAATAATTTAAAAAGCGGTGATTCAATGCTCGTTGTGCTTGATATAAGAAAAGACGAACTTCATTCCTTTATGCAAAAATTGAAAGCTATATTCCGTCCGTATGAAATAAGTGCCGATATTATCGCAAAAAACGATATTGCCGTATTACATATACGGTACAAACAAAAACGTGGCAGTATTCGTTTTAATAAAATATACAAATATACTGTCGGCGTACCAAAGACGGTTCTGTGCAGTAATGATTTGTCACTCACTGATACTCCGTTCACACGCTTTGAAAGTGATGAGTTCAATATTCAGATGATGAAAAATTTTATATGTTCTGCTCTGAAAACTGCTGACATACCTCCGTCCGAACTGAAAATTTCATTCTTTGACCCCACTGCCGAATATCCGCTTTTTGCCGAAAAACTGCTGAATTTCACTTCCTGTATGACTGTTGTCAGCAATATGCCGAAATTCTATGAAAACGAATCAGAAAGACATCTGAACGAACTCGGTGTTTCAACAATAGTCAGCAATTCCACTGAAAAATTAACTCCGTGTGATATTCTGATTTGTCCGTCAAAAATAAAGGTTCATCTGCCGACAAAAACTTCTTCTTTGATTTTTACGGGTCACCGTCCTCTTGTGAACGTCAGCGGCACTGTAATAACAAGATATACTCCCGAATTTCCTGTTAAATTCAAAGAAATAAAACCTGAATGTGTTGATGATTTTTATTTTCTTTCTGCACTTTATACACTTTGCGGAATAACTGAACTTGAAAAACTGACTCCGCAAAGCTGTGAATGTGATACGGCAAAGTTTTCACTTGAACAGACGGTTAAAATGATAAAAACACACTGTGCCGCCTATTCCGCTGAAAAGCAAAAAGAAGTTTGTTCCGATTAAGTAAAAATCGGACAGTGACCTGACACTGCCCAATTATAAGATTTAAAATTGTGTTTATTTCAGACTAAGACCAAGATTGTAAGCCTCATTCATAAGTTTGCCATTTTCGCTGAGGTCGCTGTCGCCGCCCGCAATAATTCTGCCGATAAGTTCCATTCCCTTGCCCTTGAATGTATCAAGATACCAGTCATAATGCGGCTCGTATTTCGGATAAATTTCGGGTGCTCCCTGTGCAAAAATACCGATAAGTTTTATTCCCTGTGGTATTCTGATATTACGGTCGGAATCCATAAGGCAATAGTGACGGTTCATAAATGTTATCATAGGGCCGCAAACCTGTGAATAATAGTTCGGACTTGTGACAACCAATGCACCGCTCTCTCTCAAATCCTTATAATATTTCTGCATATCGTCATTGATTACACAATCACTTTTCATTTTGCGGCAAGCACCACAGCCACGACAACCCTGTAAATTCATTTTACTTACATCATAGACGACAACTTCATTTCCGTTTTCCTTTGCACCGTCAATAAAACGCTGTGCAAGTTTTTTTGAAACGGAATTTGCCTTGCTGCTGCCGAGAACAACAGTAATTTTCATCTTCATCACTCCGTGTCTGTATTTCTGAACAGTAGATATATGAAATTAACTCCACACTCCACTCTCCACACTCCACTCTGAATATAACTCCACTCTGAATTTTATTCCTTTATCATTGAAAGAATTATGTCTTCAACTTTGAGAAGTGCTGTGTCTATCTTTTCGGGATTGCCGACGCCAGCCATTGCTCTTTCGGGCTTTCCGCCGCCCTTGCCCTCAACGATTTCTGCAACCTGTTTAACGATTTTTCCGGCGTGAGCACCCTTTGCCTGTGCCTCTTTTCCGCAAGCAACAGCTATTGTGCCTTTGCCGTTGTCAATACCGAACAGTACGGCAACACACTTTGGTGCAACTTCAAGAACACGGTCTGTCATTGTTTTAAGCATTGCTGAATTTGTTGAGTTGAATGCTCCCGAAACAATTCTTACACCCTTTTTGACAGGTGCATTTGCGAAAAGATTATCAACACTGAGTGCCGACAGTTTTTCTGTCAGTCTGTTGATTTCTCTTTCTCTTTCTTTGAGTTCGTTTACGGTATTTTTGCATACATTTACAAATTCGCTCATATTTGTGGATTTCAACAGGTGCATTGAATCCGAAATAGCCTTTGTACATTCATTGAGAAGATGAAGAACACCCTCGCCTGTTACAGCCTCTATTCTTCTTACGCCTGACGCAACTGAACTTTCGTTGAGTATTCTGAAAAGACCGATTTTTGCGGTATTTTCGATATGTGTACCGCCGCAAAATTCCTTTGAGAAGTCATCTACCATTACTACACGTACAATGTCGCCGTACTTTTCGCCAAACAGAGCCATTGCACCAAGTTTTTTAGCCTCATCAATAGGCATTTCCCTTGTTGCAACATCAACATCCTTGAAAATTTCCTCATTTACGAGTTTTTCAACTTCTATAATTTCGTCATCTGTGAGAGCCGAAAAATGTGTAAAGTCAAAACGGAGTTTGTCAGGTGTTACAAGCTGTCCGGCCTGTTCAACGTGATTGCCGAGAACCTTTCTGAGAGCCGCCTGTAAAAGATGTGCCGCTGTATGATTACGCATTGTTGAATAACGTGTCTTTTCGTCAACCTCAGCTTTTACGCTGTCGCCGACTTCAATAGTTCCCTCTGCAATTTCACAGCGGTGCATATATATGCCGTTGTGGTCTTTTACGGTATCTCTTACGATAAGTTTTGCGTGGTCGGTTGTGATTATGCCGACATCACCGACCTGTCCGCCGCTCTCTGCATAAAACGGTGTTGTATCAAGAACAACTACTGCGTCGTCGCCAGTGCCGCCAAATTCAACCTTTTCGCCGTCCTTTACGATTGCAAGAATCTTTGCGTCAGCTTTAAGATCTGTATAACCTACAAACTTTGTCTTTTCAATTCCGCTGAAATCAACAGCGTCACTTAACCAAGCGTCTGCTCCGGCATTTTTTCTGGCATTCTTTGCACGTTCTTTCTGCTCTTTGAGAAGTCTGTTGAAACATTCAAGGTCAACTATCATTCCTCTTTCTTCCGATACCTCTTTGATAAGGTCAATCGGGAAACCGTAGGTGTCGTTGAGTTTGAATGCGTCTTCACCTGAAATTCTGTTTACATCTGAACGTTCAATAATATCGTTAAGAATAGTAAATCCCTGGTCAAGTGTTTTTCTGAATGATTCTTCTTCCGTTCTGATAACCTTTACGATAAGTTCACGTTTTTCGGCAAGTTCAGGATAAGCCGGATTTTCGTGAATAACAGTATCAACAACCTTATACATAAACGGTTCTGTAACACCGAGAAGTCTTCCGTGACGTGCGGCACGACGGAGAAGTCTTCTTAGAACATAGCCTCTGCCCTCGTTTGATGGCATTACACCGTCACCAATCATAAATGTTGTACTTCTGATATGGTCAGTAATTACACGGAGGGAAATATCTGTTTTTTCGCTTTCGCCGTAGCCTACACCGACAAGTTCGGAAATTTTCTTCATTATATTCTGTACGGTATCAACAAGGAAAAGGTTGTCAACACCTTGCATAATACAAGCAAGTCTTTCAAGTCCCATACCTGTATCAATATTCGGGTGGTCAAGCGGTGTATAGTTTCCCTTGCCGTCGCTTTCAAACTGAGTAAATACGTTGTTCCAAAATTCAACAAACCTGTCACAGTCACAGCCTACACCACAGGTCGGTTTTCCACAGCCGTATTTTTCACCACGGTCAAAATACAGTTCAGAACAAGGGCCACAAGGACCTTCACCGTGTTCCCAGAAGTTATCTTCTTTGCCGAGTCTTACGATTCTGTCGGGAGATACTCCGACTTCCTTTGTCCAGATGTCGTATGCCTCGTCATCATTTTCATAAATTGAAACCCATATTTTGTCAATCGGGAGTTCGAGAACCTTTGTACAAAATTCCCAAGCCCAAGCGGTCGCCTCGTGCTTGAAATAGTCACCGAATGAGAAGTTGCCGAGCATTTCAAAGAATGTACCGTGTCTTGCGGTAATACCTACACGCTCAATATCAGGTGTACGGATACATTTCTGACAGGTTGTAACCCTCTTGCGTGGAGGAGTAACCTCACCTGTAAAATACTTTTTCATTGGTGCCATACCTGAGTTTATGAGGAGAAGGCTGTTGTCGTCACGAGGAATAAGCGGAAAACTCTGCAAACGCAAATGTCCCTTTGATTCAAAAAAAGACAGATATTTTTCTCTTAATTCATTAAGTCCTGTCCACTGCATTTTTATCACCCTTAAATATAAAATTAAATTCGGTTTTATGCTCTGATAAAACAAATAAATTCGGCAAATTCGGATTTTGAAATAAAAAACGGATTTTTCCGCCTGTATGGGACGAAAAAATCCGTGTTACCACCCAAATTGCACACATAAATAAAATGTGTACCACTCTGTAAACCATAACGTAGTTCAAACGTTGCAGATTTTTGCTGCAAAAGCTCCGAGTCAGCCCAAGCAAGCCTTTGTAAAAACCTCACACCAACGGTTTTCTCTCTTTGACAAAGCCAATGCTTTTTTTCTCATCACAGCACAAATATTCAGTTACCTTATATATTATAACTCATTTTGCGGTTGTGTCAAGAAAAATTTTTAAAATTACACACTTACACTATGACAAGCGTCAGCCATTGACTTTACATATTCACCGACAGGCTTAACGCTGTCTTTGCCGTATTTTGCGATAATTTTTACAATGGCACTTCCGACAATAGCACCGTCTGCATTACTGCACATTTTTTCCGCCTGTTCGGGTGTTGATATTCCAAAACCTACCGCACACGGAATATCCGAAACAGATTTTGCAAGAGATACAATTTCGTTTATATCGGTTTTAATTTCCGAACGCACACCTGTAACTCCGAGAGATGAAACAACATACAAAAATCCCTCTGCATCTTTTGCGATTTTTGTTATGCGGTCGTGTGATGTCGGTGCAACAAGTGATACAAGTTCTATGCCGTATTTGTGACAATAAGGCAAAAGTTCGTCTTTTTCTTCATACGGAACATCAGGAACAATAATTCCGTCAATTCCTATATCCTTACAGCGTGACATAAATTTATCAGTACCGTAGCCGAAAAGCACATTCATATATGTCATAAAGACAAGCGGAATTTTTACATTCGGGCGGATTTTTTCAACCATATCAAAAATCTTTTCGGTTGTTGTGCCGTTTGCAAGAGAACGAATATCAGCCTCCTGAATTACAACTCCCTCTGCTATCGGGTCTGAAAACGGTATGCCGATTTCGATTAAGTCAACACCGTTTTTTACCATTTCATATATCAGCTTTTCGGTTGTTTCAAGGTCAGGGTCACCCGCCGTAAGAAATGCTATAAATGCCTTTTTATTTTCAAATGCTGTTCTTAGTTTAATCATGAATATCTACCCCCCTGTATCTTGCAATAGCCGCAACGTCTTTATCTCCACGACCTGAAATATTTATCACAATAATTTTGTCTTTCGGCATTGTCGGTGCAAGTTTAAGTGCATAAGCGACAGCGTGTGAACTTTCAATAGCCGGAATAATACCCTCAGTGCGTGAAAGATATTCAAACGCATTAACCGCCTCTTCATCTGTAATGGGAACATATTTCGCTCTGCCTGTGTCTTTGAGGTTTGCGTGTTCGGGGCCGATTCCGGGATAGTCAAGACCGGCTGAAATTGAATAAACAGGTGCAATCTGTCCGAACTCGTCCTGACAGAAATATGACTTCATACCGTGGAAAATTCCAAGTCTGCCGTTTGCCATTGTTGCGGCATTTTTCGGATTGTCAACACCAAGACCGGCCGCCTCACAGCCGATAAGCTGAACGTCCTTGTCCTCAATAAAATTATAAAAAGCACCCATAGCATTACTGCCGCCACCGACACAGGCAATAACTGCGTCTGGAAGTCTGCCCTCTTTTTCGAGAATCTGTGACTTGATTTCCTTGCTTATAACGGACTGAAAATCACGGACTATTGTCGGGAAAGGGTGCGGCCCCATAACCGAACCGAGTACATAATGCGTATCATCAATTCTTGAAACCCACTCACGAAATGTTTCGTTTACTGCGTCTTTAAGCGTCATTGTGCCGCTTGTTACAGGGTGTACCTTTGCCCCTAAAAGCTCCATTCTGTAAACGTTGAGTGCCTGACGTTCAGTATCTACTTTACCCATAAAAACTTCACATTCCATACCAAGCAAAGCCGCTACCGTTGCTGTTGCAACACCGTGCTGTCCCGCACCTGTTTCTGCAATAAGACGTGTCTTTCCCATTTTTTTTGCAAGAAGTGCCTGACCGAGTGCATTATTGATTTTGTGTGAACCTGTATGGTTCAAATCCTCACGTTTAAGATATATTTTTGCTCCGCCGAGGTCTTTTGTCATTTTTTCGGCATAGTACAAAAGCGACGGTCTGCCTGTATATTCCCTGAAAAGCTCGTCAAGCTCCTTGTTGAACTGTGGGTCATCTTTGTAAAAATTATAGGCTTGTTCAAGCTCATTTACGGCATTCATAAGTGTTTCGGGAATATATTGTCCGCCGTGTATTCCAAATCTTCCTTTTGACATTTTATTCACTCCTGACAGTATTTACGATTTTAATAATCTTGTCTTTATCTTTTTTCCCGTCTGTTTCAGCACCACTGCTGACATCAAGACAGTATGCACCGACTTTAAGTGCTTTTTTTATATTTTCGGCATTAAGCCCTCCCGCAAGAAAATATGGTTTTGATATTTCCGGAATCATATTCCAGTCAAATTTTTTTCCACTACCGCCGTATTCGCCCTTTGTGTAGGTATCCAAAAGAAGATAATCAACAGGCAGTTTGTCGGCTTTGATAATATCCTCAGTAGTTTTAACTCTCACCGCTCTTATGATTTTTGCTGATGTTTTTTCTTTAAGCGACAGAATGTAGTTTTCGTCCTCATCACCGTGTAACTGAATTAAATCAATAATGCCGTTGTTCACAAGCGACAGAATAAAATCCATATCGTTATTCACAAAAACTCCGACAGATTTTATGTTTTTATCAAGCTGATTTTTAAGTTTAAGTGCTGTGTCAAAATCAACTTTGCGTTTGCTTTTTTCCGCAAAAACAAAACCGATAAAATCAGGCTTTGCGATATTTACAAAATCAATATCATATTCACGTGAAAGACCGCATATTTTTATCTTAGTCATATTACTTTTTTCCTTTAAGCCGTGCAAGCATTTCTGTTTTGTTTTCGGCTCTCATAAGCGTTTCGCCGATAAGAACGGCATTGACATTCGCCTTTCTTAAAACATCAATATCTTTTGCGGTTTTAATGCCGCTTTCCGCTACAAATGTTATATCCGACGGAACAAGTTTTCTTAGGTTTACACAATTATTGATGTCAACAGTAAAATCTTTGAGATTGCGGTTGTTTACACCTATAAGTCTTGCACCGGCTTTTAGTGCCGAGTGAATTTCATCTTCATCGTGTGCCTCAACAAGTGCTGAAAGTCCGAGAGTATCGCATCTACTTATATATTTTTTGATTGTTTCCGTGTCGAGTATCGCACAGATAAGCAATACGGCTGACGCACCAATCATACGAGCCTGATATATCATATATTCATCAACGGTAAAATCTTTTCTTATTATCGGGATATTTATGTTTTTGCTTATTTCGCTTAAATATTCCGTACTGCCTTTGAAATATTCGGGTTCTGTCAGCACTGAAACGGCTGACGCTCCGGCTGTTTCATAGTCCTTTGCAATCTGAACATACGGAAAATCCTCTGCAATAATGCCTTTTGATGGCGACGCTTTTTTGACTTCACAGATAAAGGCAATATCATCTTTTCGCAATGCTTTTTCAAACTCAAAATTCATTTTCGGCATACTGAGAGCATAAGTTTTCATCTGTTCGGGGGAAATTGTTTTCTTTTCATTTTCCACACGATTTCTTGTTGATTGTGCAAGTGTATCAAGAATCATTTTATCATTCCTTTATGCTTTTGCAAATTCGTTTGTTGCCTTTATAAATTCATCAAGCTTTGCTTTTGCTTTTCCGCTGTCGATAGTTTCCTGTGCAAGTTTTACGCCGTCGGCTATTGTGTCAGCCTTGCCGGCAAGATAAAGACTCATTCCGGCATTGAGAACAACTATATCACGCTTTGAATCTTTAACACCGTTGAGAACGTCGTGAGTAATCTGTGCATTATCCTCAGGTGAACCGCCGAGAATTTCTTCAAGCGGTACTGTTTTCATACCAAAATCCTCTGCATTTACGGTATATGTCGAGAGTTTGCCACCCTTAATTTCGCATACAAGGTTAGAACCTGTTACAGTCATTTCGTCAAGACGTGACGCACCGCATACAACCGCACCTCTTTTAACTCCGAGATTTTTAAGAACCTGTGCAAGCGGTTCAACAAGTTTATCACTGTAAACACCCATAAGCTGATATTCAGCCGCCGCCGGATTGGTAAGTGGTCCAAGAATGTTGAATACTGAGCGTATTCCTGTTTCACGTCTTGCCGGTGCGGCATATCTCATTGATGAATGATATGTTGGTGCAAACATAAAACAAATATGGCATTTTTCGAGGACTTTTTCGTTCTGTTCGGGAGTAAGTGTAAGATTTGCACCAAGATTTTCGAGAACATCAGCAGCACCGCTTTTACTTGATACACTTCTGTTGCCGTGTTTTGCAACAGGCACACCGGCACTGGCTATTACAAAAGCCGCTGTTGTTGAAATATTGAATGTTCCTACCTGGTCGCCGCCTGTTCCGACAATTTCAAAAACTTCAAGACCTTTTTTATCGAGTTTAACACCCTTTGCACGCATAACCTCTGCACAGGCTGTAATTTCTTCTATTGTTTCGCCCTTAATGCTGAGTGCGGTTATAAATGACGCTATCTGAGCGTCTGTTGCCTTGCCGCTCATAATTTCGTCCATTACTTCTTTTGTTTTTTCATAGGCAAGGTCTTTGCCCTCTACCAGTTCGTGAATTGCCTCTTTAATCATTTATAAGACTTCCTTTCAAATTTATATTACATATTCAAAAAGTTTTCCATTATAATTCGTCCCTGTGGAGTGAGTATTGATTCGGGGTGAAACTGCAAACCATAAAGGTCGCTTTCCTTATGCTTGACTGCCATTACCTCGCCGATATTGTCAACAGCAAGAACATCAAAACAATCAGGGAGATTTTCGGCTTTTGCGATAAGTGAATGGTATCTTGCGGCGTCCATTTCGCTGTCAAGTCCTTTGAAAATTGGAGATGTGTTGTCAATTTTTATGCGGCTCATTTTGCCGTGCATAAGTTCTTTTGCGTGAACGATTTCACCGCCGTAAGCCTCACATATTGCCTGATGTCCAAGGCATACTCCTAGAATAGACACTTCTCCACGCATTTTAAGTGCTACTTCTTCGCAAACTCCCGCATCTTTCGGATAACACGGCCCGGGAGATAGAATTATATGCGACGGTTTAAGACTTCTTATTTCATCAAGTGTCATTTCGTCATTTCGGATAACCTTAATGTCGGGATTTATTGAACCGGCAAGCTGTACGAGATTATATGAAAAACTGTCATAGTTATCAATAAGCAAAATCATTTCGGTTTACCTCCTCATTCAATTTCCGAACACATTTTTATTGCGTTTATTGCGGCAAGGGCTTTATTTTTGGATTCAAGGTATTCGTTTTCGGGAACACTGTCGGCAACTATTCCGCCGCCAGCCTGTACATAAACTTTTCCGTCTTTCTTTACCGCCATACGTATTGCAATACAGGTGTCAAGATTTCCCGAAAAGTCCATATATCCCAATGCACCGCCATAAATTCCTCTTGAACCCTTTTCGAGTTCTTCTATTATTTCACAAGCTCTGATTTTCGGTGCACCCGAAAGTGTTCCAGCCGGAAGTACGGATTCTATTGCGTCAAATGCGTCACAATCAGGTCTTATATTGCCCTCAACCTGTGAACAGATGTGCATTATTTTTGAATAACGGTGTATCATCTTGTATTTTGTAACTTCAACAGAACCAAATTCCGATATTCTGCCAAGGTCGTTTCGTCCGAGGTCAACAAGCATATTGTGTTCGGAAAGTTCCTTTTCGTCGGCAAGAAGTCCTCTTTCAAGTTCAAGGTCTTCTTCGTCTGTTTTTCCTCTCGGTCTTGAACCGGCAACCGGGAATGTATAAAGTCTGCCGTTTTGCAGTCTTACAAGAGTTTCGGGAGATGTACTCATTATTTCCTCGCCGTCAATGCTCATAAACACCATATAAGGCGACGGATTTGTTGTTCTGAGAACCCTGTACGCATTGATAAGACTGCCGTCAAAATCCGCCTCAAAACGTCTTGAAATAACCGCCTGAAAAATATCGCCGTCACGGATATATTCCTTTGTTTTTTCAACGACATCACAATAATCTTCTTTTGAGAAATTACAGGTAAATTCCGTATTCTTTGGTGTTTTAAGTTTTGGAAGCGGTTCTTCTGAATTTATAAGTCTTGCCGTTTCATTTATTATAGTTTCTGCTTTTGAATAATTTTCTTCAAGATTATCTGTGTTGATATTTACCGAAATGCTTATTTTTTGTTTAAGGTGGTCATAAGCAATTATCTTTTCAAACAACATCATATCAAAATCGTTAAAATCACCACTGCTGATTTTCAGCTTAGGTTCTGCATAGCCTATCATTGAATATGCAAAATATCCGACAAATCCACCAGTAAACGGTGCAAACTCCGAAACAGACGGTGCTTTGTATTTTGCAAGAATTTCACGCAAAACATTAAGCGGCTTTTCTGTATTTATGGTTTCGGTTTTTCCGTCCTTTTGGATTGTTACGACTTTGTTTTTACAGGTGACACGCATTATCGGGTCATAACCGAGGAATGAATATCGTCCCCATTTTTCCCCTCCCTCGACACTTTCAAGAAGAAAAAATCTTTTGCTTATTCCGGCAATTCTTCTCAAAAGCGTTATCGGGGTTACAACATCAGCATAAAATTCCTTTGATACAGGTATTGTGTTGTAACTTTGCGACATAGTTTTTACGGTTTCAAAATCAGGTTTTAACATTTTTATTACCTCCGTTATGTTTTACAAACAATAAAAAAGACTTTTGCCCCACAATACAGGGACAAAAGTCTGAAAACTTCTGCGGTACCACCCAGATTGACGATTTAACGCCCACTCATTTTATGTACATAAATATACACACTCTGCTGATAACGGTCAGAGTTCCGTCGGTCATTACTCCCATATAATATGGTTTCCTACCGCCCTTACAGACCCATTCAAAAAAAGCTGAGTTACCGTCATTCCACCAACCGACAGCTCTCTGAAACGCTCACTTTAATCTACTACTTCTGTTCATCGGTTTAATTTTATTGACACTATTATAAAACCTGATTTTATATTTGTCAACAGTTAATTTCAAGTATTTTCTATAATTTTACAAAAAACACAAAAATTCAGTCACAATATTCAGTCTTATTTTGTGCAACATCTTTTATGACGGCATTTTCCGAACAGACCTTGCAGTCGGGTGATTTATGCTTAAATTCAACAGTACGGAATTTCATTGTAAGACCGTCAAAGGTCAGCATTTTTCCTGTCATAAGTTCGCCTGTGCCGATAATATATTTAATCACTTCAAATGCCTGTAACGAGCCTATAACTCCGGCATTTGCACCGAGTATTCCGACCTGTGAACTGTGCGGAACGCTGTCCTTTTTCGGAACGTTTTCAAAAATACAGCGGTAACAGGGGCAATCTGTGTTCGGAATATATGTCATAAGCTGTCCGTTATAACCAACAACACCGCCGTGAACAAACGGTTTTTTTGCGATAACGCAAGCGTCATTTATCAGGAATTTTGTCGGGAAATTATCACACGCATCAACAATAAAATCATAATCCCTGATTATTTCATTTATGTTGTCGGCATTTATCATAGTTTTGTATGTTATGATGTTTACATCGGGGTTCATATCGGCAAGAGTTTTTTGTGCTGAAACGACCTTGCTCACACCAAGTTTTGATGTGCTGTGCATAATCTGCCGCTGTAAATTCGACAAATCCACTTCATCATTATCCGCAATTCCGATTGTGCCGACACCAGCCGCTGCAAGATACATACAAACAGGTGAACCAAGTCCCCCAGCACCTATGACAAGAACCTTCGCATTTAAAAGTTTTTCCTGTCCCTCTTTGCCCATACCGTCAAGCAAAATATTCCGTGAATAACGTGACAACTGTTCATCAGTAAAATTCAAGTCCCGAACCCCCTGTTTTACCGTACTCACATTGAATTTTTATTTGAGTTCCTTGCCGTTTTCAATATCGGTAATGAGGTCTATTCTGCGTTGATGTCTGCCGCCCTCAAACTCGGTTGAGAGGAAAATATCAACCATTTTGTTTGCAAGTTCAGGTGTGACAACGTTCTGTCCCATACAAATTACATTTGCGTTGTTGTGACGACGTGTCATTTCGGCAAGCATTTCATTTGTGCATACTGCCGCACGAATACCTTTAACTTTGTTTGCCGCCATTGATACTCCAAGACCTGTTGTACAACAGATTATACCAAAGTCACATTCGTTTTTTGCTACTGCTGATGCGGCAAGATACGCAAATTTCGGATAATCTACTGATTCCTTTGAAAAACAGCCGTAGTCAACATATTCAATATTTTTTTCGTCAAGATGCTTTTTGATTGAATCTTTCAGTTCAAAAGCTCCGTGGTCTGCTCCAAGTGCAATTTTCATTTATTATCTCCCTTTCTAACAGCAAACTGCCGCTAACAAATAATTACGAATTACGCATTACGAATTACGCATTTTTCTCTCACGCTCTGCCTGTGGAAGTCTTAAATAGGTCGGCATAAGCTGTGCGGAAGTACAAAGTTTTCCCTCCTGTGCAAGCTTTTCAGCGACTTTTGCTGTTCCGTAGGCGTGTTGATAGCGTATGTTCATAGGTGTAAGAACAATGTTTTTTATGTTTTCATTGTATGCTTTATAGCAAAGTTCTGCACCGTCACCGACAAGGTATATTGTGTCTTTGTATTCTGTGAGTTCTTTTTCAAGTTCGTCAAGCGACAATGCCCTGTCCTCAGTCAGACGAATTACCTGTCCGTCAGATAGTCTGAAAAGTGCATTATATACCTGACTGCACCTTGCGTCCATTACTGCACATACAATTCCATCAGCATAAGGCATACAATAAGCCATTGATTCAAGCGTTGAAACTGACGCACATTTTGTATCAGACGGCATTGACATTCCTTTGACTGACGAAACTCCTATGCGTACTCCCGTAAACGAACCCGGCCCCGAATTAACCGCAAAAACATCAATATCTTTAATGTCCGTTCCTGTGGTTTTGAGTATTGTATCGACAAGCGGCATAAGCGTCTGGCTGTGAGTGGTTTTTGTATTCAGAAAAAACTCTCCCAATAAAAAGCCGTCATTAAGTATTGCCACTGAAACAGGGGACGCTGTTGTATCTACTGCAAGAATTTTCATATTGTTTTCGCCCCCTCGATTATTATTTCACGCTCGTTTTCGGATATGTGATTTATTGTTATTGTGATATGATTTTCGGGGAGAAACTCTACGATATTTTCACTCCACTCGATTATCATTACACCGTTGTCGATATAGTCAAAAAAGCCTGTGGAATAAAGGTCGTCCCAACTTGAAACACGGTACATATCAAAATGATATACGGTAAATTTTCCCTCATACTCGTTTACAAGTGCAAATGTCGGGCTTGAAACACCGTCCTCTATTCCCAGTCCACGTGCAAGTCCCCGTGTAAATGCCGTTTTACCTGCACCGAGTCCACCGAACATTGCGATAACCTCTGTGCCGCTGAGAGTCTGTGCAAGTTTTTCGGCTATCTGTTCGGTTTCCTGTGGCGATTTGCTCAAAAATTTCTGCAATATAAAAACCCTTTCAATCTTAGAAAAGTCCTGTAATTTTGCCGTTTGAATCAACATCAATTTTTTCTGCGGCGGGTACTTTCGGAAGTCCCGGCATTGTCATAATGTTGCCTGTATAAACAACAACAAATCCGGCACCATTTGAAAGCTGTAAATCTCTTACTGTGATTTTGAAGTGTTCAGGGCGACCGAGAAGTTTCGGGTCATCAGAAAGTGAATACTGTGTTTTTGCAACGCATACAGGAAGTTTTGCGGTGTCGAGTTTTTCAAGTTCGGTCAGTGCTTTCTGTGCGGCTGTTGTGTATTCTACATCATCAGCACCGTAAATCTGTGTTGCTATTGTCTTGATTTTGTCTTTCAGCGGAATATCCTCAGAATAAAGAACCTTAAATTCTGACGGCTTTTCGGCTGCGTCAACAACCTTTTGTGCAAGCTCGATTGCACCGTTTCCGCCCTTTGCGAATACTTCCGAAAGTGCAAAGTCAGCACCGAGTTCTTTACAGTAATTTTCGATATATTCAAGTTCTGCGTCCGTATCTGCACCGAAACGGTTGATTGCAACAACAACAGGCACACCGAATTTGTGCATATTATTGATGTGAGCCCCAAGGTTTACAATACCTTTTTTGAGTGCGTCAAGGTTTTCTGTTTCAAGTTCTGCTTTCGGAACACCGCCATTGTATTTCAATGCACGAACCGTTGCAACAAGAACAACCGCTGACGGTGTAAGTCCGGCTTTGCGGCATTTGATGTCAAAGAATTTTTCTGCACCAAGGTCTGAACCGAAACCCGCCTCAGTTACGCAATAATCAGCAAGTTTAAGTCCGAGTTTTGTTGCTCTTACCGAGTTACAGCCGTGTGCAATATTTGCAAAAGGTCCGCCGTGCATAAGTGCCGGTGTGCCTTCAAGTGTCTGAACAAGATTAGGCTTTATAGCGTCTTTGAGGAGAGCCGCCATAGCACCGTTTGCCTTTATGTCCTTTGCATAAATCGGTGTACCGTCTGTTGAATATGCAACAAGGATATTTCCAAGTCTTGCTTTGAGGTCGTCAAGGCTTGACGCAAGACAAAGAATGGCCATAACTTCACTTGCAACAGTTATGATAAATCCGTCCTCACGTGGAACGCCGTTCATTCTTCCGCCAAGACCTGCAACAATACTTCTGAGTTCTCTGTCGTTCATATCAAGGCAACGCTTGATGTGTATTCTTTTAACATCAATATTAAGTGCATTTCCCTGTTGAATATGGTTATCAAGCATTGCACAAAGAAGATTGTTTGCTGATGTTATTGCGTGCATATCGCCTGTAAAATGAAGATTTATATCCTCCATAGGAATAACCTGTGCATATCCGCCGCCGGCAGCACCGCCCTTAATTCCGAAAACCGGGCCAAGTGACGGTTCACGGAGTGCAACGATTGTTTTTTTGCCGATTTTTGAGAGAGCGTCGCTGAGTCCTACTGATGTTGTGGTTTTGCCCTCACCGGCAGGTGTAGGATTGATAGCCGTTACAAGAATAAGTTTGCCGTCCTTATTGTCTGCGGTTTTCGTGAAAAGTTCTTCACTGAGTTTTGCCTTGTATTTGCCGTAAAATTCAAGTTCATCTTCGGTAATTCCGAGTTTTCCGGCAATTTTCGCAATAGGTTCAGCCTGAGCCTGTTGTGCAATTTCAATATCTGTAAGCATAGATAAACTTCCCCGTTTCTTTAATTTTATTTTTCGGTTTTTAATCCGAAAGTAAAGCAATAGCCGTTCAAATAACTATTTATTTATAGTTTATCATAAAATATAATTTTATACAATACAAAAATAACACAAAAAAGCAAAAGCACAGGGACTTAAAAAAATCTCTGTGCCTCTGCTTTTAAGAAATAAAAAGAAAAAAGGAAAAAGGAAAGAAAAAAGGAGTAATCAAAAAGAAATAGAATGTATCAAAGTTCCTGAAAGAATCAATAATTATCCGCTTTCATACGGAAATAGCTCTGAGGGTGCGAACATACAGGACAAACATCAGGAGCTTTTTTTCCGACAACAACGTGTCCACAGTTAGAACACTGCCATATTACAATTTCGTCCTTGATGAATACCTGTCTGTTTTCAACGCTGTCAAGAAGTGCAAGATAACGTTGTTCGTGTTCTTTTTCAATTTCGCCCACTGCTGCAAAAAGGTCTGCAATCTCATTAAAACCCTCTGCCCTTGCTTCATCGGCAAAACGAAGATACATATCCGTCCATTCATAGTTTTCACCGTTAGCGGCACTTTTAAGGTTTTCAGCCGTTGTGCCTATGCCTTTAAGAAGTTTAAACCATATCTTTGCGTGTTCTTTTTCGTTGTTTGCCGTTTCGAGAAAGAGTTCGGAAATCTGAACATAGCCTTCTTTTTTTGCCTGTGACGCAAAGTAAGTATATTTGTTTCTTGCCTCTGATTCGCCACTGAAAGCAGTACGAAGGTTTTGTTCGGTCTTAGAACCTTTAAGTTGCATTGTCATCATCTTCCTTTCAAGAACTATTTATATAATATACCAAAATATATTACTTGTCAAGTATTTTTTATTAAAAACTTATAAGATTTTTTACCTGTTTTTTTCTTTTAACACTGATTTTTTGCAAAATATTTATATTTTTATTTGACTTATAAGCAAAAAAGATATAAAATAAAAATATTAAAAGTTATAAATAAGTATAAAAATCAGTGGCTGAAAAACAGCATTTTGCTTGTTTTCGGTCAAAACGGAGGCAAAAATGAAAATCGGAATTTCCACAGGTTGTCTTTATCCTATGCTGACGGAGGAATGTATTTCCGTACTGACGGAAGAAGGCTTTGACCTGTTTGAAATTTTCTTTAATACTTTTTCGGAACTTGAAGATGACTATATTGACAAAATCAGATATATTCTTGATTCTCACAATGCAAAAGTCGCTTCAATACACCCATTTACCTCCGGTTATGAATCCTATCTTTTATTTTCAGATTATGAGAGGCGTTTTCGTGACGGTGTAAATCTTTATGAAAGATATTTTCATACGGCAAAGCGTCTTGGTGCCGGCAAGGTTATACTGCACGGTCTGAGAAGTGACTGTAAATCGTCACTGCCCGACAGCACATATTTTGAACGGTTCGATATATTATCGCAAAGGGCAAAACAGTATGGTGTTGAGCTTTTGCAGGAAAATGTAAACCTGTTCAGAAGTAACAATCCGCAATTCATCAGAAATATGTCAGAGGCAATTCCCGACAGTGCCGGATTTGTACTTGACATAAAACAGGCACTTAAAGCCGGAATAACTCCCTATGAACTTACAGACGCTATGGGTAAACGACTGAAACACATACACATAAATGATTTTTCGTGTGATAATCAATGCGTACTTCCCGGAAAAGGCTGCTCCGACTTTGAAAGATTTTTTGAATATCTTAACAGCATTGATTATGACGGTGACATAATTATTGAAGTTTACAGGTTCAGCTTTGACAAGGTATCCGAATTAAAAAAATCATACGATTTTTTAAAAAAGTTCACAAAATAAAATAATCAAACCAAATTTTTTAAAGGAGGAAATCAAATGAAATGTCCTTATTGCAGCTATGACGACAGCAAGGTTGTGGATTCACGTCCTACCGACGAGGGCGAACGCATAAGACGGCGGCGTGAATGTACAAGATGTGCAAAACGCTTTACAACATACGAGATTATTGAAACAACACCTGTAATGATAATAAAGCGTGATAACTCACGTGAACCATACAGCCGTGAAAAGCTCACAAACGGTATTTTACGTGCCTGTGAAAAGCGTCCTGTTTCACTTGACGACATAGACAAAATAGTTGATAAGGTTGAGGCAAAAATACAGAGTACAATGGACAGAGAAGTTTCCTCAAAGGTTGTGGGAGAATACACAATGGAATTTCTGAAAAATGTTGACGAGGTTGCCTATGTACGCTTTGCCTCCGTTTACAGACAGTTCAAGGATATTCATTCATTTATGGAGGAACTGAACAAACTTATTTCAGAAAAATAATTTTAATGCTGATTTAAAGGCACAGACATTCATTTCAGAATATCTGTGCCTTTTGTTTTTAATGTTTTATTTTACGGTGAGTGTAAAGTATTGCTTTGTAATTTCTTTATCCGAGTCCATAACCTTTATGCAGACATCATATTGAGTTGAAGCAGAAGGTTTGATTGATACAGATGTTGTTGTACTCCAATCCTTTGCTGTTGTCCAACTGGTGTCAGATGTTTTTTTGTAGTAATAAGCATATTTATATGGTGCAGCTCCGCCTGTTGCCGAACCTTTAAGTGTGACTGTACTGCCAAGATTTATGGTTGTGGCACTCAAAGATGATTTGTTTGTGAGTGACAACTTTTTGACCGTAAGTTTAAAATACTGCTTGTCCAGATTATTCTTTGAGTCCATAACCTTTATGCAGACATCATATTCAGCCGCAACAGAAGGTTTGATTGATACAGATGTTGTTGTACTCCAATCCTTTGCTGTTGTCCAGTTTGTATCAGAGGTCTTTTTGTAGTAATAAGCGTATTTATACGGTGATGTTCCGCCTGTTGCCGAACCTTTAAGCGTGACCGTACTGCCAAGATTTATGGTTGTGGCACTCAAAGATGATTTGTTTGTGAGTGACGACTTTTTAACAGTAAGATTAAAATACTGTTTGTCCAGATTATTATTTGAGTCCATAACCTTTATGCAGACATCATATTCAGCCGCAACAGAAGGCTTGATTGATACAGATGTTGTTGTACTCCAATCCTTTGCTATTGTCCAATTTGTGTCAGATTTCTTTTTGTAGTAATAAGCGTATTTATACGGTGATGTTCCGCCTGTTGCCGAACCTTTGAGCGTAACCGTACTGCCAACTTCTATTGATGATGAACTTATTGATGAGTTTGATTTAAGCGTTGTGACTGTTGAATTGACTTTTTCCGCAAAATCAAGAACTATCCAGCCACTTGTGCCGTTGTATGTAGTGTAACCCCAGGTGTAACCGCCTGATGATGTTTTCTTTGTGACTGTAACAGTTGCATTATAGGGAACACCGTCGATTATACTGTATGATGTGCCGGCACCTGAACGCATATTCACACCATTGTCTGATGTAATTTTCCATTTTTCATTGACAGTTGAAGATGTTCCGTTGTTGTTGTTTCCACTGCTGTTGTTGTTTGATGAACTGCCGAAAGACACATCAGGACTTGATACATACCAATATGTATCGACATTTGAAAGACTTATAAGTGCCTGAGAGGCTTTTATTCTGCCCGACGGAACATTGTTTGCCGGGTCGGCACAATAGAATACTCCGTCCGTGTAATCTGTAAGGAGTATTGCGTGAGGATAGTCATAATCATATACTACTATTCCCTCCGGGTGTTCTTTGAGAGCATTGATAAGCGTTGTTGTGACAGAACCCGAAATATACTGGTATGAAACAGTGATGTTCTTATATGTATAATTATGGTACATTCCTACACCCTCATACCAAAGAGTCGGACGACAGGCACTCTCGGTAATTGATGACCAGTCGGAATCTCCACGCATAAGTGCTGTACGGCGTAAAAGCATTACATTTGACGCAAGAGTACAGGTGTCAGACTTCTGCTGTTTTACAAAAACAGACGGTGCATTTACTTCTGAAAATGTTGCCGCTTCCGCTTCAAGTGATGTCTGTGGTACTAATGCGGCGGCTGATACAGTAATCATTCCACAAATCATTACCGACAATATTCTTTTTGCAAGGTTCAATTTTATAGCCTCCATATATTTTTATTATCATATATATAGTACAAGGAAAAAACAGAAAATTCAAGCAAAAAAAGTAGAAATTTGAAGTTAAATTTTTACAGCACAAAACAAGGGCGGTATGATACCGCCCGATAAATCAGCACATATATATTTCAAGAAGTCTGTTTATATATTCATCAGAAAAATCGCATTGTACGGCTTTAAAAATCCCCTGTTTCTTAAATTTCCGAAATAGTAATCTTATCATAATCTATCCCTCCCTGTCGCACTGCTATATCTTTAATACTTATTGCGGCGGCATCATCAAGTTTTCCTTTCGGGACAATAACACTGCACGAATCGTTGTTGATAGACACAAGGCAATCTTCAAAACCTTTTGTTTTTATTTCACTTTCTATATCGGTTTCAGCTTTTATCGCAAGTGCTAAATTTTCCGCTGACTTTACCGCCTCTTGTTTTGCCGTTTCAGATGATGAGGCGGATTCTATTATATCCGAAAGTGATTCTATGGCTTTTTCCTGTGACTGAGAACGTTTTATTCTTTCGTTTGCAAAATATTCCTGTTGTTCCTTTGAAAGTGATGCAATAGCTGATGTATTCACTTCTACTGATGAATTTTCTGATGTTGTTTCGGAAATATCTGATGAATTTGATATTTCTGTGTTTACATAAGTTGTCTGACCAAGCTGTTTTGCCGTTTCGGACTCAGTGTCAGTCACCGTAACAGGCTGTACTCCCGAAAACTGCCAGTTCAGATATACCGCCGCACCAAGTGCCACTACAAGTGCCGCAATTACAAGCTGTCTTTTTCCGAATGTCATTATTGACTGCCTCCCATTAAGAATTTAGTTTTGTAACACAAATATGTGCGGAAGATATATTAAGTATAGCTGAAACAGCCTCCGTAATACGCTGACGGACAAGCGGGTCTTCACCGCCGTCACACACAACAAGAACACCTTTGACTTTTGGCATAATCTGACTTATTGTAATTGCTTTTTCTGAACCGTCACTCTGCCGCACAATAATACAGGTCTTTTTTTCGTTTTTTTGCGTATCGGCATTTTCCGAATCGCTGTTTTTTTGTGAACTTTCTTTTTGTTGTACATCATTATCCGTTGCATAGACATTCTGAACACTCTGTTCCATTGTGAGCATAATTTTCGTTTTGCCTGCTCCCTTAATGCTTGCAATCATATTTCCGAGTTCTTCACATAAATTTTTACGGTACTGCTCCACAAAATCGGAAGTCTGTATGTCGGGTTCATCGGTGGTTTTCGTCTGCTGTGACGGCTTGAACAGTGATGTACAAAAAATCAGGGCAATTCCTGCAAGTCCGATAAATACAATAATTTTAAGCACCTTTTCGTTTTTAAGAAATCGTGAAACAGCACCCTCGTTTTCATTGTTAGAATTGTCTTTTTTTGCTGTTTTGTCTGACATAACCTACCTCTCTTTTCCACTGCCCGTTCAGTCGGCGACAACGGCATTACATTCAAGACCAAGCTGTGATTTTATGGTATTTGTAACTTTAACCGCTTTTTCTCTGTCTTTTTTATCAAGCATAACTGTTACTGATACCATTGATATGCAGTTATCCTCGCTAATATCCATATCAACTTCAACTTTCTGAGGATAAATCTGTTCTTCTGAAAGCGTTGACATAACAAGTGTAGAAATTTCATCTTTAAGCATTGATATTTTTTGTTCGTTAAAGCTGTCGGAAATATCGTAGGTCATTTTACTGTCAAAATTCACACCCGAAAATTCCGATAACATATTGCCGACAGGAACAATTATTGCACAAAGCATAAATGCACCGAGTACAAAACGCACCGTCTTTTCAAGTTTTGTGTCAGCCGTCATCATCTCGACAACACAAGCAATTACCGCACATATTGAAACAGATAACGCCCAAGCGGAAAGTCCGTTCATTTTTTCACCGCCGTTTCACTTTCCCACCAACAATATTATCACAGTGGATATTATGAAAATTGTCATAGTACAGAGTAAAACCGCAACAATCATTGAAATAACCTTTGAAATCATTTTAAAAATGTTTGTCATCTGTCCAAGCCCGAAAATATCAGCCGCTGATGTCATAAAGAAAAGCGAAAACTGCCACACCATACACTCTATAAGAACAGGAAGAAATACAAATGATGATGCAATTATTACAAAAACTCCCGCACCTGATTTTAAAAGTTCAACACTGCCCGTAAAAGCTGTTAATGCCTCACTCAATGCTCCTCCCACAACAGGCACAAACGAACTCACAGCAAAACGCAATGCCTTTCGGCTTACATTGTCCATTGACGAGGTGACAAACGTCTGAACCGACAGTATAGTTACAAACACAGACATTGAAAACGTGAGTATCCACTTTGCAATCTTATATACTGACGAACAGAGAGAATTAAGCCGCATACGTGGCGACAGTGACGAGGTTACCGACAATGCAAGAAAAATATTCATAAGCGGTGCAATAATTTTTGATGAAAGCTGAGATATTACTTCTCCGGCACACATCATCATTGAATAATATGACGCTCCGCTTACTTCTTTTCCTGAGGCGGCAATAAGTCCCGCCATTATCGGAACATACATAAGCAAAAATCCCGACGCACCGTTGAGAATTTCAACTGTTCCCGAAATTGTCGAGCATACGGGAACAATTATCGCCGTACAAACACACAATGCCCCGACTGCTGACGAAACAGTCCCTATTGCCTTTTCGCCTATTGTCACATTAAAACTTTCAACAAGCGAGCATAAAAGCATTATTCCAAGACATATCATCATACTGCTTAAAGGTGTTTTGCTGTTTTTGCCGACAAGTGCCGTTATCTGTTCAAAAATACCCGATGTATTTATATTTGTGACTGTATCATAATCAAGTGAAGTTATTCCCATATCCGCAAGTATTTTTTTTGTTTCTTGCGGCAAGGAGTCAAAAAGTCTGTCTGCACCGCTGAGTTCAAGCTGTTTGTCAAAGGTGTCTGAAATTGAGTTTTTTTCTGTGTCTGAATTTTCATCAACGGCATTTACATTCATTGACAAAATAAGCACTGCAACTGGTAATATAATAAAAATACAAATCAGTTTTTTTATGTTTATCACTCCCGAATTTTATGTCAGAAGTCCTGTTGCAACATTAAGTATTTTTTCAAAAAGCGGTATTGAAATAATAAGTACGGATATTTTTCCGGCAAGTTCAACACGTGCCGCAAGAGAGCTTTGTCCGGCGTCCTTGCACGAATCAGACGTAAACTGACAGGCAAGGCAAATTCCGACGGTTTTGAGAAGTACCTTTCCGTAATCGGTATCAATACCGGCATTATTCACAAGTTTATAGACTTCATTTATCACAGGGGTTATATCCGACAGCACAAACAGGAATATTATTACACCGGCTGATATTGCAATTACAACAGATGTTTCGGGAGCATTCTTTTTCAGTGCTATTGCACTTATTGCCGCTATAATTGCAATTCCGCATATTGAAAGCACATTCATTCAAAAACCGAACAGCGTTTCTATTGTGGTAAAAAGTTCCGCTATCTGCTGAACAAGCATAAGCAATACCACAATAAGTCCCGCAAGTGTTGTCATCATTGCTTGTTCTTCACGCCCCGACCGTGAAAGCACAAGGCTTAAAACCGCAACTATTATTCCTATTGCGGCAATCTTGAAAATAAGGTCAACATTCATTTTTAACCAACACTTTCATTTTTTAATAATATGTCAGCGGACATACTGACGGTTCACACAATAATTACGCATTACGCATTACGAATTACGCATTAGTATATTATCAGTACTATGACTATTCCGCAAAACATTCCGACTATGCGGTAGATTTTGCATTTGGAGGAAAATTCCTGTCTTGCCTTTTCAAGACGCTCTGAAACAAGTGCCGTGTGAAGTTCGGTTTTTGTAACTTCTCCGTCAATATCACTTATGCCGAATGTGTCGCCGAATGAATATAAAAGCGGCTTGTCCGATAATGCAAACAGCTTTTTTTCGTATGCGGAATTTACTGCTTTGTGCCACGAGTCCTGAAATGTACAGCCGTTTGAAAGATATTCTGTACATTCACTCAGCATAGGCGAAACGAGCGGAACAGAACCGACTGACAATAATATTTCTTTTGCTGACATAGCGTTATAGCTTATCATTGTTTTTGCCTGAGTAAGAAACATAATATACTGTTCAAGAAAACGAACCCTGTTTTTTAATACTCTTGACGCATAAAGTCCGCATAATGTTCCGCTTATGATAACAGTTATGCCGCCGAAAAATTTCAGAAATTCCATTTGTCTGTCCCCCTTTTCAGACTGTAATAATCTGTGAAATTTTACACGGTCTGTCGGCGGATTCAAGTATAATTATTGTTCTGAATGCTTGTGTTGAAAGTAATTTTTCGGTCTGACTTCTTTTCATAAGTTCTGTGTATGACGGTGCGTGAATTGTTGCGATTATCACCGCTCCGGCATTAAATCCCTGTGATATTGCTTTTACATCTTCATCTGTGCCGACCTCGTCGCATATTATAACCTGTGGCGACAAGGCTCTTATTGACTGCATTATGCCCTCGCCTTTCGGGTAGCCGTTGAGAATATCGCAAAGTCCCAAATCATTATACGCTATGCCGCCGAATGTTCCCGAAAGTTCACCTCTTTCATCTATTACTGTTGTACGCATAATTCTGCACCCGATACCAAGAGATAATCTGTAAGCAAGGTCACGCAAAATTGTTGTCTTGCCGCTTGACGCTGAACCGGCTATGAGTATTCCGCTTTCAAGGGGACAAAGCCGCTGAATAATACTCTCTGAAACTCCGAAAATCTGACGTGCAATTCTGATATTAAGTGATGAAATATCATTCACTGCCGAAACCTGTCCGTCTTTAAGCACCGCTGTTCCGCAAAGTCCTATGCGGTGTCCTCCACGAACCGTAATATATCCGTTTTTGATTTCGTTCTGGTGGCTGTAAACGGAATAACTGCATATAATTTTGAATGTATCGGATATATTACGCTGTGAAACTTTAAAAGCCTTGTCGCTGATTGAATAGAGTATCTGACCTTTTTCGGACACGAACATTGTTGTTGTGCCGTCCGAGAGTGCAAGCGGTTTTCCTGTTCTAAGACGTATTTCCTGTACTGTTGATTTTACTCTGTCGGGAAGAAGTGAAAGTACAGTGCCGACTTCTCCGCAAAGAATTTCCGTTGCCGAATTAAAACTTTTTATGCTGTCTGTCATTGCTGCCTGTCCTTTCGTTTTCTGATATAAAATAGATATTGCATAAATCAGATTTTTAGAACCCGTAAGAATAAATAAACAAAAAATCATAATTAAATCGTTTTGTTGACACCCTGTATAGCTTAATGCTATAATTGAGAATATCAATCAAATGCTTTTAAGGAAATTTTATGAGGTACTGAAAATGGACTATGAACTTCTTGAAGAAATTGAAGAACTTATGGTGAATGAAAAATATCAGGACGCTGTCAATGTGATAAACTCACTTGATGATGATGAAATGACTGTACAGCTTTCTATTCTTCTTGCACACGCATATTCCTGTCTTGAACAGAATCACACTGCCGTTGAAATTCTAAAAGATATTGCTGATGAAGTTGATGATGAGGATATTGCCTATCATTTTGAACTTGCAAGCTGTTATTATGGTATGCACAAATATAATTCGGCTGTTACGGAAGCGGAAAAATGTCTTGATATTGATGAAGAATTTGTAGATGCGTGGCTGTTGCTGTGCTATATTTATATGGATAAAAACGATGAAGAAAACTTTGAATATGCGTCAATGAAAGCAAAGGAAATTGATGCTGATGCCTGGGAAACATTCTTTGGTACAGACGGTGCTGACGATGAAATACCGATGTATTCAAAAAAAGAAATAAACTGTGTAATAAAGCATATAGAAAAATATTTCGGTAAGATTGATAAAATGTTAAAATCCGATTTACAGATTTCAATGCCGATTATTACAGCCGTTATTGAACCGACAAAAGAAAAAAATTATTATACTCTCGTTACTGTCGGAATAGGTGCTTACAGAGAAAACGTTCCACAGGAAATGAACGCTCTCAGACTCAACCGTGTTGAACTTGTGGCATATCTTCCGCCCGACTGGAATATTGACAGCAACGATATAAACGACAGTTGGGTAAACAAATATATGCAGTTGCTCGGAAATATGACATATTATGAGGACACGTGGCTCGGATTCGGTCATACGGTATCAAATGGAAAGCCTTTTGCGGATAATACGGATTTTAACGGCGTTATACTCGATAATCTGCACAATGTTGATATGAATGCCTCTGAATGTGAACTGCCTGACGGAGATATTGTAAATTTCTATCAGTTCATACCGCTTTATGAAGAAGAAATGATGTATAAAATCAAAAACGACTGGGGTTATCTTCTTGCCCGTCTGCAAAAAAGCGAGGGCGAAAATTATATCGGCATTATTGATATTAACCGTCCTAACGTATGCACCGATATGAAAGAGAAGAAATGGGCAATTCCTCGCAGCAGTATTGAAAATGTGCTTGAATGGAACGGTGCTGACGGCTGTTTTGCAACCGACAGAATTATGGTTGACAACAAAAAAGTAGGATATATGTACCGTGAAAAACCCGATAATGAATATGACAGCGGCTGGCGGTTTCTTGCCGGTGACGAGTCACAGGAATATATGGACAATCCCGAAAATGTCGGAATTTACAGCCTTAACACGTTGTGCAACTATGATATAGATATAAATGATTATCTTGAATATCCTGTCGGCACTGCCTTTTACAGAGATAAAAACGGAAAATTTGTACAGGATAAAAACTTCCGCAAAAACTGACGAGGTGTAAAATTTTGGATAAAACTCAGGCTGTCGAACACAGCATTATTACAAAATACAGAAAACCGCTTTTCAATAAGTTTATCGGTGCTGTCAAGGACTACGAACTTATAAGCAAGGGCGACAAAATTGCCGTGTGTATTTCCGGCGGCAAGGATTCTATGCTGCTTGCAAAACTTATGCAGGAACTTTCAAGACACGGTGATTATCCGTTTGATATGGAATTTATCGTTATGGACCCGGGATATAATCCTATCAACAGACAAAAAATAATTGACAATGCGGAAATTCTCGGAATACCGATACACATTTTTGACACTGATATTTTCGGCACTGTTGTAAATATAGAAAAAAATCCGTGTTATCTTTGTGCAAGAATGAGGCGTGGACATCTCTACAAACAGGCACAGGAACTCGGCTGTAACAAAATTGCACTCGGACACCATTTTGACGACGTTATCGAAACAATACTTATGGGTATGCTTTACGGCGGTCAGATTCAGACAATGATGCCACGCATAAAAAGTACGAATTTCGAGGGTATGGAACTTATAAGACCGATGTATTATATTCGTGAAAAGGATATTATTTCGTGGAAAAATTACAACCGTCTTGAATTTTTGCAGTGTGCCTGTCGCTTTACCGAACAAAACGCTGCACTTGACGGCACGGGTACATCAAAACGTCAGGAAATTAAAAAACTTATTCAGGATTTGAAAAAAGTCAATCCTCAGGTTGAAATGAATATTTTCAGAAGTGTTGAAAGAGTTAATCTCAGCACGATAATAAGTTATTTCAATGACGAGGAAGAACATCATTTTCTTGAAAAATTCAGATAAAAGCGGCGGATTGTAAAATGAAAAAAGACAAAAACAAACTGATGACAAATATATTTTTTGTTGCGGCAATAGCGGTATTTTGTACGCTTTTGTGGGGTACGGCTTTTCCTGTAATAAAAATCGGTTACGAACTTTTCCAAATAGAAACATCTGACATTCCGTCAAAACTGATATTTGCCGGAGAAAGATTTGCACTTGCCGGACTGATTGTGCTGTTTATCGGACTTTTCGTAAACAGAAAGGCTCTTGCAATTCACAAAAAGGACATTTTGCCTATATGCACACTCAGCCTGTTTCAGACATTTTTTCAGTATCTGCTGTTATATATCGGTCTTGTGAATGTAACAGGCACAAAATCATCAATTCTTACTTCTGTTGCAACATTCGGTTCAATTATTCTCTCGGCAATACTGTTTAAAAATGACAAACTCAGCATTAAAAAAATTATCGGCTGTGCTGTCGGAATTATCGGCATTGTTGTTATGAATATCAATGGCGACATTGGCGGTTTTACGTTTGTGGGTGACGGACTTGTCATTCTGTCAAACCTTTCGGGTGCTGTCGGAAATGTCGTAAGCAAGAAAATTTCAGGCAACAGAAACCCGATACAGATTTCAGGCTGGCAGCTTACTTTCGGCGGTTCTGCACTTATAATTGTCGGGGCGGCTTTCGGCGGTAAACTGACATTCTATAATTTTAACTGCATTATATGTCTTGTGTATCTTGCGGCTATGGCTGGAATTGCTTTTATGCTCTGGACAATGCTGTTGTTCTTCAATGATGTCAGTCGGGTTGCGGTGTTCAATTTGCTTATTCCCGTTTTCGGAACAATGTGGTCGGGAATTTTTCTCGGTGAAAATATATTTACGCTTTCAAATATGCTTTCACTCCTGCTTGTCTGCTCGGGAATTTTCCTCGTAAACTTCAACTTAAAAAAAGGAGATAATAAAATTGAAAAAAATCACTCAGGTAATATCTAAAATGATTAACTATTACAGCGGTGACCCGAAACGTGTAGGTCATTTTATGAAAGTCTATTCATTCGCAAAAACTATCGGTGAGGCTGAACAGCTTGACGAAAAAACTCAGGAAATTCTTGAAATTGCCGCCGCAACGCACGACATAGGCATTAAAGTTTCCGAACACAAATACAACAGTTCCGCCGGAAAACATCAGGAACACGAAGGTCCGGCACTCGCTGAAAAAATGCTTGTTGAACTTGATGTTGAACGCAGCATTATTGACCGTGTAATGTTTCTTATTGCACATCATCATACATACGAAGATGTCAGCGGAATTGACTACCGTATTCTGATTGAGGCGGATTTTCTCGTAAATGCTTATGAGGACAATCTGTCAAAAGACGCAATAAAAAAAGCAAAAGACATTATCTTCCGCACAGAAACAGGAACAAAATTTCTCAACGATATTTTTTCTCTTGACGAGTGAAAAACAAAGGAACATATACTATGATTAAAATTCCACTTGAAAACGCATATACTCTCAGAAATTTATTTGACAGCCTTACTGACAGTTGCACACTCAGTTGTTTTGAGGGACTTATGGGTACTGCTTATGTTGATGATGAATTAAACCCGAAATGTTGCGGTATTCATCTCGGTGAATACCTGTATATCGGCGGCAACTCTGAAAGCACTGATTTTTTAAAAGAAATTTTTGAATATTCAATCGAAAACAACATTACAATCGTGACTTTAAATGAGGATATTCAGACACTTGCAAAAAATCTTTACGGCGATAATTGCGAATTTACAACACGCTATCAGATGGACAGCAATATAAGTGCAGACAAAAATCATCTTCTGAACAACATAAAAAATCTTCCAAAGGAATATGACCTCGTAAAAATTGACAAACATATTTATAATCAATGCTTAAAGAATGACCATTTAAAATATTTTTGCGGAAATTTCAAAGATTATGATGATTTTTCTCAAAACGCTTTCGGCTATGCCGTACTGAAAAACGGTAACATCATAAGCGGAACTTCCTCATATTCCTATTACAGCAAAGGTTATGAAATTATTATTGCAACATTACCCGATTACCGCCGACAAGGTCTGGCACTGATTTCAGCGTCAGCGTTCATACTTGACTGTCTTAACAAAGGAAAAATTCCGCACTGGGACGCAGCAAACACCCGTTCACTTGCCCTCAGCCAAAAACTCGGCTACACCCTTTTTCGAGAATACAAAGGAATGAGAATAATGCGTAATTCGTAATGCGTAATGCGTAATTATTATGACCGCCGCTGTGTTCGTTGATTTGTTGCAAAAATTATAATAAACTAAATTTGCGAAAACAGACTTACGGTTGACATCAACTCCACACTCCACTCTCCACACTCCACTCTGATAAAAAACTGCCCACAACAAAGTATTATAGCTCTGTTGTGGGCGATATTTTTTGTTATTTAATTTAATTTGGAAAAATCACGCCGGATTTTTCTTGGTTTTTTTCTTTGATGATGTTTTTTCTTCAACTACTGAACGGATTCTTTTAGCCTTTGAACGTTCAATTACAGGTTCAGCCTCTCCGTTTACAGCCGCAGATGTTATTGTTATCTTTGTGACTGTTTCGTCAGACGGAATTTCATACATCAGTTTTTTGAGGGTTTCCTCCATTATTGAACGAAGTCCTCTTGCACCTGTGTGACGTTCAATAGCTTTCTTTGCTATTGCCTCTAATGCGTCGTCATCAAAGCAAAGTTCTACATCATCAAGTGCGAACAGCTTTGTGTACTGCTTTACAAGTGCGTCCTTAGGTTCTTTGAGAATACGGACAAGTGACTTTTCGTCAAGACCGTTAAGTGCTGTGATTACAGGAAGTCTGCCGACAAGTTCAGGTATAAGTCCGAATTTTACGAGGTCTTGCGGAATTACATCTGACATCCAGCTTGTTGTGTCGAGTTCAACTTTTGACTTGATGTCAGCATTGAATCCGAGTGCTGACGAGCCAAGACGTTTTTCAACAGTCTTTTCAAGTCCGTCAAATGCACCGCCGCATATAAAGAGTATATTTGATGTGTTAATCTGAATAAACTCTTGCTGAGGGTGTTTTCTTCCGCCCTGTGGAGGAACGTTTGATACAGTGCCTTCAAGAATTTTGAGAAGTGCCTGTTGTACGCCCTCACCGCTTACATCACGGGTAATGGACGGATTTTCTGACTTTCTTGCGATTTTGTCGATTTCGTCAACATAGATAATTCCACGTTCTGCACGGGCAATATCAAAATCAGCCGCCTGAATAAGACGGAGGAGTATATTTTCAACATCTTCACCGACATAGCCTGCCTCTGTGAGCGTTGTTGCGTCAGCAATGGCAAACGGTACATCAAGAATGTGTGCAAGAGTCTGTGCAAGCAAGGTTTTGCCGACACCCGACGGACCGAGAAGAAGTACGTTACTCTTGTTGAGAGCAACGTCGTCCTCGTCGTGATAATTTATTCTTTTGTAGTGATTGTACACTGCTACGGCAAGTGAAATTTTTGCATCGTCCTGTCCGATTACATATTCATCAAGCTTTGCTTTAATTTCCTGTGGCTTTGGCAGTTCGTTTAAGTCCTGAAAGAAGTTTTCGTTGAGTTCCTCCGGAAAATCAGCATTGTTTTTGAGTATAGTATTACAAAGCTGAACACATTCGTCACAGATATATGCACCCGGACCCTGAATCATATGTCCGACTGCCTCCTGAGATTTTCCGCAAAAGGAACAACATATACTTCTTTTGCCTTCATCCTTGTTTGACATTTACGCAACTCCTTATCGCTGTGTGATTACCTTATCGATAAGACCGTATTCAAGAGCCTCCTGAGCTGTCATAAAGTTATCACGCTCTGTGTCTTTTGCAATTACATCATAAGGCTGACCGGTTCTTTCGGAAAGAATTGTGTTGAGTTTTTTCTTTGTCTGAACAATATGATCAGCGTGAATCATAATATCAGTTGCCTGTCCCTGTGCACCGCCGCTTGGCTGGTGAATCATTATATCGCTGTTCGGAAGTGCATAACGCTTGCCCTTTGCACCGGCAGCAAGAAGAAATGCTCCCATACTTGCGGCCATACCCATACAAATTGTTGATACGTCGCATTTGATATACTGCATTGTATCAAAAATAGCCATACCGTCTGTTACCGAACCGCCCGGACTGTTGATATAAAGGCTGATGTCCTTTGTTGCGTCCTGTCCTTCAAGATAAAGGAGCTGTGCAACTACAAGACTTGCGGAAACATTGTTTACTTCTTCGGTAAGCATAATGATTCTGTCATTGAGAAGTCTTGAATAGATGTCATAAGAGCGTTCGCCCCTGCTGGTTTGTTCTACTACATAAGGTACTAATGACATAAAAATTACCTCCGTTAATAAGCCGTAAATAAATCATAGACATAATTTATATGTTTTAAACGGTTTAAAAAATTATTCTTCTGTTTTGGTTTCTTCTGCGTCAACTGTATTCTCTTTAACAAGTTCCATAGCTCTTACAGCCTCAATGTCGCCAGCAACTTCTTTCTTTGAGAATGCTGCCTTGACTCTTTCGATTTTAACCTTGTAAGCGTCAGCAAGTTCCTGATACTTGTTTTCAACGTCCTCATCAGACGCAACGATATTTTCAAGTTCTGCAATCTTTTTGAGTGCAAGTCTTACTTTAACCTGTGAAACTGCTCTGTCGTGATATGTTTCACGGAGTTGTTCCTCAGTTATACCTGTGTACTGCATATAAATATTGAGGTCAAGTCCCTGTGCTCTGAGGTTCATTGCGAACTCGTCAATGATGTTGTCAACCTGATTTTCGTACATAGCCTCAGGAATTTCTGCCTGTAAAAGTTCGGCAAGTTTGTCAGCTACCTGACGTTCCTTACTGTTTTCAGCCTCTTTCTTACGTGCCTCAGCAAGTTTTTCCCTGATGTCAGCCTTGTATTCGTCAACTGTATCAAATTCGCTTACGTCCTTAACAAACTCGTCATTGAACTCAGGAAGTTCACGCTTTTTGATTTCGTGGAGTTTAATCTCGAATTTAACCGGCTTGCCTTTGAGTTCTTCTGCCTGATAATCCTCAGGGAATGTTACGTCTATTGTAAATTCCTCGTCAGCCTTGTGACCGATAATCTGGTCTTCAAAACCCGGAATAAACTGGTTGCTGCCGAGTGTGAGGTTGTAATTTTCAGCCTCGCCGCCGTCAAAAGCCTCACCGTCAAGGAATCCCTTGAAGTCAATTACTGCAATATCGTCTTTTTCTGCGGCTCTGTCTTCAACAGTTACAAGACGGCTGTTTCTTTCAAGAACCTTCTTGATGTCGTTGTCAACATCTTCGTCAGTAATTTCAAGTGATGTAGGCTTAACTGCAATACCCTTATAGTTTTCGATTGCGAGTTCAGGCTCAACAGTTACAACTGCCTTGAATGTAAAGCCGTCCTTGCCAGCCTTTTCAACATCAAGGTCAATGTGATCTCTTACGAGTTCAAGACCAGCCTGTTCAGCAGCCTCTACAAGTGCCTGAGGGTAAAGGTTCTTCATTGCGTCCTCATAGAAAACACCCTCGCCGTATTCCTTTTCGATAAGTGAACGAGGTGCTTTACCCTTTCTGAATCCCGGAATTGAGATATTCTTAACCTGTTTTTTATAGACTTTATTAACTTCGTCCATAAATGTAGCACCGTCTATTTCAACTACCAGTTCATAACGATTTGTTTCCACTTTGTTTGATGATTTTAATGTCATTTTTTTATTCCTCCAATAATAAACCTGAAAAAGTCAATAGACATTATAACATATAAATATTGAATTTTCCAGTACTTTTTTAAATTTATTTTACAGGATAATTTTACTGATAAACGCATAATAATGCAGTTATCGTGATTTTTATTTTATTGCCAAAGGCATAAAACCAATGTAATCACAGGCGACAAGACGAAACTGTATTCCGTACTTTTCGCCCACAAACGCTTTTTTTGCGGCATTTCCTCCGTGAATATGTCCGTAAAAGCATTTTTTTATGTTATATTCACGGAGAATGTTCATTATCTCGTCACATTCAATATTGTTGTATATCGGCGGATAATGAAGAAAAACAACAGGTTCATATCCGGCTTTTACTGCCGGTTCTATTGACATTCTGAGTCTGCCTGCTTCCCTGTTGAGAATTTTCATATCGGCGTCTGTTTCAGCGTCATAGAACCAGCCACGTGAACCGCAAAGTGCCGTTCCGTCAACCACAAAATAATTATTGTTAAGGATTGAGATTGTATCAAAACCGTTGTCGGAAATATAACTGTCCATTTTTGCTTTTGTTGTCCACCAGTAATCGTGGTTGCCTTTGATGATGATTTTCTTTCCGTTGAGTTTGTTTATAAAATCAAAATCGGCATAGGTTTGTTTTATATTCATTGCCCACGAAATGTCACCGGCAATAACAACTGTATCGTCTTTCGTTATAAGTCTTTGCCAGTTTTTTTGTATGCGTTCGGTGTAATTCTGCCAGCCGCTGAAAACGTCCATAGGCTTATCCGTACCAAAGGAAAGATGAAGGTCGGCTATTGCATAAACAGACATTATGGTTTACCTCATTTGATTGAAAGACCGTTAAGAACAACCTGTGGCATTTCTGAAACTTCACAGTTGAATGAAAATCTTTCCTGTGCGTCTTTGAGTGCGGCAAGCGGTGCGGGAACAGGACATTTTGTAACTGCCGCAAGCTCGTCAACCATTGCAAACTCGTCATTCGGAAGTGTTTCGTCTGAAACTGCCGAGAGAACGCTCTTTGCAAACTTATAGGGGCTTGCTGTTGACGCAATTATTGACGGAGTTTTGTCGCCTGTCTGTGCAACATACTGATTGTAAACATTAACCGCAACAGCAGTATGTGTATCGCAAAGATAATTTTCGTTCTTGTAAAGGTCGCCGATTGTCTTTTTTGTGTTTTCGTCGTCACAGAATCCGCCAAAGAACAGTTCGTCTATTTTAGCCTTTACATCATCATCAACAGTGTATGAACCCTCTGTCGAAAGCTGGTTCATCCACTTTGCAACACGCTTGTCGTCGCCGTCAGTGAGGTGATAGAGAAGTCTTTCAAGGTTGCTTGAAACAAGAATATCCATTGACGGTGAAATTGTTGTGTAGAAATGTCTTTTCTTGTCATAAGTGCCTGTCTTAATGAAGTCGGTGAGGACGTTGTTTGAGTTTGAGGCACATATAAACTTATTAACAGGAAGTCCCATATTCATAGCGTAGAATGACGCAAGAATGTTACCAAAGTTACCTGTCGGAACAGCAACGTTTACCTTTTCGCCGTCCTTGATTTTGCCCTCGTTGAGCATATCACAATAAGCTGAGAAATAATAAACAATCTGTGGGAGAAGTCTGCCCCAGTTGATTGAGTTTGCACTTGAAAACAGCATATTGTTTTCTGCAAGTTTATCTTTAATTTCTTTGTTTGTGAAAATTTTCTTAACACCTGTCTGTGCGTCGTCAAAGTTACCCTTTATTGCAACAACATTGACATTATTGCCCTGTTGTGTAGCCATCTGACGTTTCTGCATAGGACTTACGCCATTTAAGGGATAGAATACCATAATTTTTGTGCCGTTTACATCTTTAAAGCCTTCGAGTGCGGCTTTACCTGTGTCACCGCTTGTTGCAACGAGAATTACCGCCTCTTTGCCGTTGTATGTCTTTTTAACGGACTTAGTGAGGAGGTGCGGAAGAATCTGCAAAGCCATATCCTTGAATGCTGATGTAGGGCCGTGCCAGAGTTCAAGAACAGACATATTTGTGTCGCCGCACTGAATGTATGAAATCGGAGCCGGATTTTCCGAGCCGAATTTTTCAGCCGTATAAGCAGCGTCAACACTCTCGTTTATTTCTTCTTCTGTAAAATCAGTGAGAAAATCCGCAAGAATTTTCTTTGCTCTGCCACGATAATCCATTGTGGCAAGAGTCTTTATATCATCAAATGAATATTTCGGCAATTCCTGTGGTACAAAGAGTCCTCCCTCGTCGGAAATACCCTGTGCTATTGCCTGTGATGCCGAAACAACGGTATTTTTGTTTCTCGTGCTGTTGTAATTCATAATGTTTACCTCTTTCTTTTTCATTTTATTTTATTTTGAATATCCGTATGATTTTTCAAATCAAAACGGAAGAAATTGAAAGCTATTATTTTACGCTTGTTTTGAGAAAAAATCTGCGGCATTATTAAAAAATATATCATCAACAAGCGACTGACTGTAATTCTGTTTCAGGAACAGTTCATACAGATTTGGCATTGATTCTATACCGTTCATATCGTGCGGTATGTCTGCACCGTCAAAATCTCCGCCTATTGCAAGCGTTTTTTCACCGCCAAGCGACAGAAAATGTTCAGCGTGTCTTATTATATCATACATTTCCGCATTTGTCGCCCTTTTATTGAGAAAATCTCTGCAAAAATTCAGTCCGACAAGTCCGCCGCTGTTTTTTATTATTTCAAACTGTTCATCAGTCAGGTTTCTTTTGTGCGGAGTAATCTTTTTCGAGTCGGAATGTGACGCACAAAACGGCTTTTCTGAAATTTCGGCAACATCATAAAAGAGTCTTTCACTTGCGTGTGAAATGTCAACAATAATGTTGTTCTTTTCCATTTCCCTGACGGCTTTTCTTCCGAAATCGGTAAGACCGCCGCCGTTTTCAACACCGATACCGTCACCGAGTTCATTTGTGCCGTTCCACGTAAGAGTCATCATTTTGACACCGTATTTTTTCAGCATTGAAATATTTTCAATTTTTCCGTTAAGTACAGCACCGCTTTCTACGGTTAAAATTATGCCCTTTTGTTTTTTCGACTGTATCTCACGAATATCGTCGCCGTTTCTGCACCATTTAATGTCGGTATTTTCAAGCTGTTCTTCAAGTTTATTCACACAGCCAAGAAAAAATTTTTCGGCACTTTCGCCCCTGTATTCGTCGGTAATCCATATTGCAAGACACTGAATATAAGGCGAAATCTCCCCTGTTTTATTGAACGAAATATGAAAACTGTCATTGAACAATGTGCTTTTTTCGGTATATGCCCGATAAAGCGTGTCACAATGTAAATCAAAAAGCTGCATAGCCGTCCTCCTGAATAAAGGCATTTTCAATATGGTTTATGCTGACAAGTTCCTGACTGCCCTTTGCAAGAACAACTTCAACAACATCAAAGCGTGGCTGTAAGTCTGTCGGATTTTTCTGCAAATAAATTGCCGCCGTCATCATCAGTTTTTTCTGTTTGCGTTTGTCAACCCATTCTGACGGTGTTGCTATTGCAAACTCATTTCTTGTTTTTACTTCCGCAAAAATAATATATTGGCTGTCACGGGCAATTATGTCAATTTCGCCGTAACGTGTATGAAAGTTACGTAATATAACATTAAGTCCCTTTTTTGTAAGATAGCCTGTTGCAATATCTTCACCGTGTTTTCCGATTATCTGAGCGGCTGTTTTTGGTTTGTCACTCATTTTTGTTATCATCACCGTTAAGAATTTTTTTGAGGAATGACATACGGTGTATTTCACACGCTCCGTATTTGAGAATCATCTCACGGTGTAATTGTGTTCCGTAGCCTTTGTGTTTTTCAAAAGCATATTCGGGGTATTTTTCCGCCATTTCAAGCATAAGTCTGTCCCTGCTGACCTTTGCAAGAATTGATGCGGCGGCTATTGACTGGGATTTTGCGTCGCCCTTTACTATTGCTATTGACGGAATATCTATGTCAGGTGTTTTATTACCGTCTATCATAGCAAAATCCGGCTTTATCTGCAAGCCCTCTATTGCCCTTTTCATTGCAAGCATTGCGGCATTGAGAATATTTATCTTTTCTATTTCCTCAACGCTTGCCCACGCTATTGAATAGGAGAGTGCCTCTTTTTTGATTATATCAAACAGCTTGTCACGTTTTTTTGCCGTAAGTTTTTTTGAGTCGTCAACATCTTCAAGCACAAGTCCCTCAGGGAAAATTACTGCCGCCGCACACACGGGGCCGGCAAGAGGCCCACGACCAGCCTCATCAACTCCACATATTGACTTGTAACCTTGTTGTGCAAACATTGATTCATATTCTAACATTCTGATGTTCCTCTGCCTTGTCAAGTGTAAGTTTTCCGAGTGTTGCGTTGCGAAATTCGTCAAGAACGGTTATTGCGGCTCTTTCGGTGTTTATCTCGCCGCCGGAAATTAACATTCCACGCTTTCGTCCGACTTTTTCGAGAATTTCGTAACCCTCAATATTCTGAATATCGTCCTTTGTGAGTTTGTATCTTGCACAAAGCGGTTCGGGATAATTGTCACGCAGATATTCAAGCAGTCGTCCCGCAAGATGTTCCGTGTCAAGTACATCATCTTTTACAGAGCCGATAAATGCAAGTTTTTCGCCGACTGACTTATCGTCAAATTTCGGCCATAACACACCCGGTGTATCAAGTAAATCAAAACCCTTGCCGATTGTGAACCACTGGTTTCCTCTTGTTACTCCCGGTCTGTCCTCAACCTTTGCCCTGTTCTGTTTTGACATACGGTTAATGAATGACGACTTGCCGACATTTGGTATTCCGACAACCATAACTTTTATAGTTCTGCCTGTCATTCCCTTTGATTCCCACGCTTTTATGCGGTCTGAAAGGACGCTTTTGACTGTCGGTATAAAAGCATTTAAGCCCTTGCCTGATTTACAGTCAAGAGCTATTGCATTTATATTGTTCTGTTTAAAAACAGAGAGCCATTTTTTTGTTTCAACAGGGTCTGCCATATCGCATTTATTCATCACAACAAGACGTGGCTTGTTATTGATTACACTCCTCAAATCAGGATTGCAGCTTGAATACGGCACTCTTGCGTCAAGAAGAACGGCAACTGCGTCAACGAGTTTAAGCTGTGATTCAATCTGTCTTTTGGTCTTGGTCATATGACCGGGAAACCACTGTATAGATTTAAGTTCTTCCATATATTTACTCCTGTTTTAATAAATGTTGCCGAAAGAGTCGAACGGATACATTCTGAACTCGGCTTTTCCGATTATGTTCTGAACAGGTATAAGACCTATTTCCGTACTTCTGCTGTCGAGTGAACCCTCACGGTTGTCACCCATAACAAAAACATATCCCTCAGGAATAACGGACGGTATGTCAAGCGGATTTCTCAGTTGTTTTGTTGTACCCTTGATGTACGGTTCATCAAGAAGAACTCCGTCAACAACAACATCTCCTGTATCATAGTTAATACTGAGCGACTGTCCCTCTGTTGCAATTACACGCTTTATTATCGGCTCGGAATAATTATTTCCGTGACTTATAACAACTATGTCATTATTTTTCGGAGTGTACATAAAGTTTGAAACGATAAGTCTGTCGCCGTTTTTCAGTGTATCGGTCATTGACGTTCCGTTTACAGTAACCTGTCTGAATACAAATGTAAGCAGTAAAAGCACAATAATAAGTGCGGTAATGAGTGCATTAGTCCATTCAAAAACCATAGTTGCAGGTGTAACCTTTTCTGTTTCTTCATTTTGGGTTGTGAGTTCTTCATTATTTTTGTCCGACATTTCAAGCACTCCTTTCATAATAATCTTTTCAGAAAATTGTAAATCTGTCAAAAGGCATAATTCTCATCTGAACTTTTCCGATTATACTTGTCACGGGTATAAGACCTATCTGTGTACTGCGGCTGTCAAGTGACGCCTCACGGTTATCACCCATTACAAATACATATCCCTCAGGAATTACCGACGGTATCTCCATATTTTTATCCGTCTGAATTGTACGACCTGTAATATAAGGTTCATCAAGAATAACCCCGTCAACAACAACCTGATTTTTTTCAAAATCTATTGATAAACTTTGTCCCTCAGTGGCAATTACACGCTTGATAATCTGACTGTCATATTCCTTTGCGTGACTTATCACTACAACATCATTATTTGACGGCATTGTATCGTATGATACCGACATTATAAGTCTTTCACCGTCATAGAATGTCTGTTCCATTGATTCTCCGTTTACAACAACCTGTCTGAAAATAAATGTCATTGCAAGAATAATAACAATCAATGCAGGTAAAAGCGTACCCAAAAGTTCAAATATTCCGGCTGAAAAAGCCTGTTTTTTCTGTTTTGTTTCACTTTGCAAATAACATCACTCCCTGACATCATCAACGGACTTATTGAAATATTTTATCGGATAGATTACGGAATGTATTTTTCCGTATATATTATCTTCCTTAATAAGTTCCGCTGTGTATGTACCGTTTCCGCTGAGGTCATCAGACGCAGTAAGAACATATCCGTCGGGAATTTTCATTTTGTTTCCGCAAAGCTCACTAACTCCGTTTGCCTGATGTATATTTTCGGGCAAAACACCGTCAACAGCAAAATCATAACCGTATGTTGTGATTGTCTGTCCTCCGACGGCTATAATATGTGCTTTATATCCTGTATTTTTGTTTCTGACAACGACCTCGTCACCCGTACAGGCACGATAACCAAATGAAGAAACAAGGACTGATATTTTTTCATTTTCTCTCAGAGAAATTTCGGATATTCTGAAAACAAAGCTGAAAACAAATCCCGAAATCAGCACAACAATAATAACAAAATAAAACCATTCAAATGTAGTTCTTGTAATTGCAGTATTGTCGTCAGCGTCAATGTATTTATGCAAAGCGGATTTATGTTTTTGATTATACTGCATTTGTCCTACCTCATATCAGGCACCGTAAGAAAATATCAAATGATAGCAAAAAAGGGACAATGACGTCCCTTTTTCTTAGAAAGATGTTATCTGATTTGTTCTTTGACTTTTGCAGCCTTACCAACTCTGTCACGGAGATAATAAAGTTTACTTCTGCGAACACGACCGTTTCTGATAACCTTTACATCAGTTACGTTAGGTGAGTTTACAGGGAATACTCTTTCAACACCTACACCGTAAGCTACACGGCGAACTGTGAAAGTTTCTGCTACTCCGCTGCCTCTGCGGGCAATTACTGTTCCCTCAAACATCTGAATCCTTTCTCTGTCGCCTTCACGGATATTTACACTTACACGAACTGTATCACCGATTTCAAACTTAGGCAGTTCAGATTTGATTGAGCTTGCTGCGATTGTTTTAAGTGCGTCCATTTTAAAAAATCCTCCTGTATTTCAGACATTCATGCCCGATTTTTTCGGACAGAGGACTGTCCGTTTCAAAGTACGGCTTATAGCCATGCTATGAACCCCATCACAAGTGACGGTATCCAAAGACTTGAATATTATAACACAGATTTTTCGTACTTGCAAGCATTATTTTAATTTTTTATCAGGATTGCGGAATTTATATTATTTTTACGATAATTTTTCAAAAAATAAGGGTAATTTCTTCTATTGCACTTTGATTATTATGATTATATAATTATTACAAAGTCTATTTTGAATTATATAATCATTCCACAAAGAAAGGAAATGTTAATGGCAATAAAAAACTTTTTTGGTGCGATTGCTGATTACATAAAACGCACCGACAAAATATTCTGGCTTTTAACGCTCACAGCGTCTTTTTATGGCTTTTGCCTTATTGCAAGCCAGCAGCGTGACGGAAACGTAAATTTTCTTAAAACTCAGATTATGGCGGTTGCTATCGGATATATTGCCGCAATAATCATTTCTGTGGTTGACTACAATTTTCTTGCAAAATTCTGGTGGTTGTTTGCGGGTATTTCTCTTGCCCTGACGATAGCGGTATTTTTCATAGGAATGCAAGTCAGCGGAACTGATGATGTCGGCTGGATAAAATTGCCCGGCGGAATTACGTTTCAGCCGTCCGAACTTACCAAAATATGCTTTATACTGACGTTTTCAAAGCACCTTGCCTGCCTTACGGAAATAAACAAACTGCACAGCTTTATCGGTGTTATTTCGCTTGTTGCACACGCAGCAATTCCGATTGGACTTATACATTTACAGGGTGATGACGGTGCGGCACTGGTGTTTGCGTTTATGTTCATTATTATGACATTTGTTGCCGGAGTACAGTTGAGATATTTTATTATACTGTTTTCCGCAATAATATGTGCCATACCTTTTATATGGTTAAAGATAATGAATGACGACCAGAAAAATCGTTTGCTTGTGCTTTTCGGTTCGGACGACACGAATTTTCAGACATACGGCTGGCAACAGTATCAGGGCAAAGTATCAATAGCGTCGGGCGGATTTTTCGGAAAAGGATATTACAATGGCCCACGTGTCGAAAAAGATATGGTGCCTTATCAGGAAAACGACTTTATATTTACCGTTGCCGGTGAGGAACTGGGATTTATCGGTTGTGTAGCAATTTTACTTCTGTTTGTTCTCATACTTTTCAAAGTATTACGCACATCATCACAGGCGTGTAATCCTCTCGGCAAAAATATATGCACAGGCTTTTTCGCTTTAATATGTGTTCAGGTTATAATAAATCTCGGAATGGTACTCGGACTTTTGCCTGTTGTCGGAATTACGCTGCCGTTTTTCAGTTCAGGCGGTTCGTCGGTTGCCTGTCTGTATCTCGGAGTAGGTCTTGTGCAGAGCGTTTATATGCACCCCACTGACTCAGAGGACAAACCCGTCAAAGTCGAAATCTCCAAAACCATTCAGGGCAGCATATTTGCACCGTGAACAGTGTGGAGAGTGGAGTGTGGAGTTGATGTAGCGGTGGTTCTCATAACAACTCCACTCTCCACTCTTCACACTCCACTCTGAATTAAGTTAGTTGGTTTGTTGTTGAGGAAGTTCTGGATATTTGTTTCAACAATGCTGATAAGACGGTTTATTGTTTCAACGGGCGACCAAGCTATGTGAGGGGTTATTGTGAGGTTTTTTACGCCGTAAAGAACACAATCCTCACGCATTGGTTCAACCGTGATTGTGTCTATTGCCGCACCGCCGATAAGGTTGTTTTCAAGTGCGTTTCTGAGTGCGTTTTCGTCAACAACTCCCCCACGTGCCGTATTGATGAAAAATGAATTTTTCTTGAATTTTGCGAAAGTTTCATCATTGAACATAAGTTCCGATTCGGAATTAAGCGGACAATGCACCGTCACAATATCGGAATTTTTCAACAGTTCATCAAGTGAAACAAATTTTACTGTCGGGTCATTTTGCGGTGTACGTGTGTTTACAAGCACATTCATTGAAAATGCGTCTGCGATTTTTGCAACGGCTTTTCCTATACTGCCATAGCCGATTATGCCTATTGTTTTGTCGGCTATTTCGTGGCTTTCATAGACCATAGGTGAAAAAACATCTGATTTTTTCCAGCCGCCGTTTCGCACAAATGTGTTGTAATCATTCACTTTGCTGAAATGATTGAGTATAAGTGCAAAGGTGTGTTGTGCTACTGCATTTGTCGAGTAACTTCCGGCATTGCATACGGCTATATTGTGCTTTGTGGTGTATTCAATGTCAATGTTGTTGTAGCCTGTTGCAAAAAGACCGATATATTTAAGGTTTTCTGCCGTTTTCATTGAGTCAGCCGTAAGAAGTGTTTTGTTGCATATTACCATATCGGCATTATGTATTCTCTGTTGTACTTCATCAGGCTTTGTTGACGGATAAAGCGTTATGTCGCCGAATTTTTTGAACACATCAAAAGTTGATATGTCGTTTGAAACTGTTTTGTAATCTGTAATTACTATGTTCATATTATTGCCCCCTTTTGTCTTATTCAATTATATAACAAAATAATGAATTTTGCACGGGTTTACTGTATTTTTTTCAAGTTTATATTTACAATCATTTAACAGCAGAATAATATTTATTTTTTATAGTTATTTTATAATAATGACATAAAATACACAATATCTTGACAGGAGTGTTAAGTATGAAACCAAAAAGTGCTTTAAGAAAAAGAATAGTTATTGCATTACTTTGTACATCAATTATAGGAACAATTCTGCTGACAGGCTGTAATCAACAAGCCGTAACATCTGACAAAACATCTTCTGCACCGTCCTCTGTTGTGACTTCTTCTGAAAATTCTGCACAAAATTCCGACAACACAAACAACACTGTACATTATTCTGAAAGTTCAAATTCTACCGTAGCTTTTGAAGATGATGACCTCAATCTGTCCTATGACGAAAACAATGCAACAAAAATTAAACTCAGTTCATCATCAGCGGAAATATCGGGAAAAGGTGCGTCAGTCAAAGACTCAACAATTACAATCTCGTCAGCCGGCACGTATATTATCAGCGGTACTGCCGACAACTGTCAGATTGAAATAAATGCCGGAAAGAATGATGTTGTAAAACTCGTTCTCGACAATGCCTCACTCACAAGCAAAACTGCACCGGCAATTTATTCATCAAAAGCCAAAAAGACAATTATCCTCCTCCCCGACGGAACATCAAGCACACTCTCTGACGGAAAGGACTATTTCACTGAAACATCTTCTGACAGTTCAGACACAAGCGAAACTGACAATTCCAGTCAGCCAAATGCCGCTTTGTACTGTCAGGACGATTTAACTATTCTCGGAAACGGCACACTCACCGTCAACGGAAACGCACACAACGGCATAACAAGCAAGGATATTCTCCGTATAACATCAGGCACAATCAATGTAAATTCAAAAAATCACGGAATTACAGGCAAGGACAATCTTGCAATAGAGGGCGGCACTTTAAAAATAACAAGCGGCGGTGACGGTATCCGTTCAACATACGACAAAACCGACGACAGTTCAAAAGGACACATTTTTATTGAAAATGCCGACATAAATATAACATCACAGAATGACGGTATTCAAGCTGAAAAAAATCTTATAATAAACAGCGGAACATTCAATATTAAAACAGGTGACGGTGCTGAAAGCAGTTCTGCAAAGGCTAATTCATCAACGAATAACAGCGGTTTTCACGGATTTCCGAACAATACCCAGATAAGCGACAGTTCAACATCTGTAAGTCAGAAAGGGCTTAAATCGGGCAGTGAAACCACAATAAATAACGGAACATTTACTCTTGATACCTATGACGACGCAATTCATACAAAAGGAAATATTACAATAACAGGCGGAACTTTTGACATCAAAACAGGTGATGACGCTGTTCACGCTGATGATACATTATTGATTAAGAACGGCACTGTTACAATTTCACAGTCTTATGAAGGTCTTGAAGCTACTACCGTTAATATTACAGGCGGTAGTGTTGATATTAAAGCAAGCGACGACGGAATAAATTCTGCCGGCGGAAACGATTCAAGCGGATTTGGCGGATTTGGCGGTCGTCCACAGGATAAATTTATGAATCAGAACAGCACTGATAATCAGACTGAAACAGACGACACAAAACAATCATCTATGACAATCAGCGGCGGCACAATATATGTTAATGCTGACGGTGACGGCATTGACTCAAACAACAAAATTTTAATAAGCGGCGGTACTATCGTAATTAACGGCACAACATCAGGCGGCAACGGTATAATCGACCACGACGGCGATTGTGAAATAACAGGCGGTACGCTTATCGGTTCGGGTACTTATGATATGCTTGAAATGCCCGAAAGCACCTCAACACAAAATTCCGTTGCAATTATGATGACCGAAAAACAAAAAGCCGACACACCTGTTTATATTGCCGACAGTCAGGGTAATATTCTTGTGCTTATGTCACCACAAAAAGATTACAGTTGTATTGTGTTCAGTTCGCCACAGCTTAAAACAGGCGAAACCTACACCGTATATGTCGGCGGAACGGCAAGCGGTGAATCAACAAACGGCTATTACACTCAGACAAGCATAAAAGACGGCACTAAATATACAGAATTTACCATTTCCGAGCCTGTAACTTATGTAAACGAAAACGGTGTTACAACATATTCAGGTATGGGCGGCGGAAAAGGCAACAGACAGCCTATGTCCCCTGACGGCACTAAACCTGATATGCCAGACGGCGACAGACCCGAAATGCCCGACAATCCCCCTGTTCCCCCGACAAACGCTGAAACCAACAACGTATAATTAAGTCAAGCCGATAAATATTGATATTCAGAATTTTACTGTTGACAAAGCATTTAAACCCTGTATAATATAATTACAAAATCAACAAACGGTTTTGAATATCAATATTAAAGCGAGGCTGAATTTTATGGAAAAGTATGTACCTTTCTGCAAAATGTCCAAAAAACAGCAAAAGGAACTCAACCGCCAGAAACGCACCTTATGGAATGTCAATCCCATAACACGCAAAACCGAAAACAAAAAAATATACAACAGAAAAAAATCTCATCTGAACGACTATGATAATTCAGGTGAGATTTTTTTTTAGAGTGGAGTGTGGAGAGTGGAGTGTGGAGTTGATGTGACGATTAGTTTGTGCGTGTAGCGTTTTTTCAAAAATATGGGGCAATTCTTTGCTGATTTGGGGCATTTTTTGAACGATTTGGGGCACTTCCTTAAAGCGACTGATATACCCGAAAGCCGCATAAATACTATGTTTTTTTAATAATATACTTAAATATGTAGCACTTCTTTTTAATATTTAAAGAAAGAAAAAAATAAAAAATAATAATATTATTATATATGGAAATACTCAAAAAATGCAAGAAATGCCCCAAAATCGCTGAAACCCGCATAAACACTGACTTTTTCGTGTAGCACTTCTGAAAAAGAAATGCCCCATACTGCCCCAGAACCCATAAAAACGCTACACGGATATTCTCAAAAAACAGTTGAAAAGCCATAAAACAGTGATATAATTTATTTAAATACAAATTCTGAAAGCAAGTAAAGTTTTATATTATGTGCCAATATCAAAGGAATGATTATTATGAATTTACTTGATTACTTATGGAAAAAAGTTGATATTGAATGTT
>JAQXZA010000051.1 GCA_029226955.1 Clostridia bacterium
GTGCATATCCGAGAATTATAGATTTCAAGCGTTTCCGTGAAATTGCCGACGCTTGCGGTGCTTATCTTATGGTTGATATGGCTCACATTGCCGGTCTTGTTGCGGCAGGAGTACACCCCAACCCTGTTCCCTATTCAGACTTTGTTACAACAACAACACACAAGACTCTCCGTGGTCCAAGAGGTGGTATGATTCTTTGTAAAGAAGAATACGCTAAGGCTGTTAATAAGGCTGTATTTCCTGGTACACAGGGCGGCCCGCTTATGCATATAATTGCCGCAAAGGCTGTTTGTCTTGGTGAGGCACTCAAACCTGAGTTCAAAACCTACGGCGAAAATATCGTAAAGAACGCAAAGGCACTTGCCGACGGTCTTGTAAAAAGAGGAAACAAGTTGGTTTCGGGCGGCACAGACAATCACGTTATGCTGCTTGACCTTACCGACAGTGAAGTAACAGGCAAAGAGCTTGAACACAGACTTGATGAAGTATATATCACAGTCAACAAAAACACAGTTCCTAACGAAAAAAGAAGTCCGTTTATCACAAGCGGTATCCGTATCGGCACTCCGGCTGTTACAACAAGAGGTCTTGGCGTTGAAGAAATGGACAAGATTGCGGAATATATCACTCTTGCACTCAACGACTTTGAGGGCAGTGCTGACAAAATCCGTAAGGGTGTAACAGAAATATGCTCAAAGTTCCCACTTTATGAATAATTAAGTCAATATTTAAGCTGAAAGGAAGTTAAAGTCACGATATGGCTTTGACTTCCTTTATATATCAGTTAATTTTGTGATTTTGATTATATATTGAAATATTTTATTGATTTGAGGAGAAATCCGATGAAAAAAAATAAAATTATACCTTTTTTACAGCACCCGTATCTTGTCACGTTGTTTTTGTGGTTTGCGGCTCTGATGACAACGGCGGTTTTTCAGGTTGACACTGTTTTAGGAATAAACTATTTGTCGGCTTTTTTGTTTGTGGGCATAGCAGCCTTTGCCATTACGCAAAAAAAGAAAAAAGCACGAAAAGCCGTTGAACCGAAAAACAAAAATCTTAATCTTATTCAGATTCTTGCGATATTTGCAGCGGTAATATATTTTTTCATTATGATGAGAACATTCGCCGCAGTACCTACGGACGATATGCTTGAAGGAAGAAATGTATTTGTGATTTTTGCGTTTCTTGCCGCCGCAGTAATTTCCTATATAGTATTGTGCAGTGTAAAAAAGAAATGGTGTTATCAAAGAGTATTGAATACAATATTATTGATTAGTTTTGTAATTTATCTTTTTTATATTCTCTATACTAATTTGGCTGTAAGACAGTTTAATTTAGGTATTTTATCCGAGTATGACGGTCATATCGGATATACTATGTATATATATAACAGCGGAAATGTTCCGCAGATTGACCCGACAACATATTCACAGTATTATCACCCACCGCTTTACTATATTATTGAGGCAATTTTTTTGCGTATTCAGACAACATTCGGAGTGCCGCTTCTTATAGCATTACAGAACTGTCAGTTCACTTCACTTCTGTATGCTATGATTACGATAGTGACTGTTTACAGAATACTTGTTGAACTTGGTGTACGCAAAACCGCTCTTTGTGTTTCGGTAGCTGTTGCCGCTTTTTCGCCGGCACTTATCTGTATGAGCGGTACAATCAACAATGATATGCTGTCAGTAATGTTTATGGTGTTGACTTTTCTTGCCGCTGTCAAGTGGTACAAAGAACAACGGGCAAAAAATATTCTGAAAGTTGCACTGTTTTTTGGTCTTGGAATGTTTACAAAGCTGTCTGTGTGTGTTGTTGCCGTTCCTGTTGCGGTTATCTTTATTACTGCACTTGTCAAAAAAATTATCGCAAAAGACAAAAAACAATCACTCGGACTTTTCGGACAAATGTGTGCTTTTCTTGGAGTTGCCGCTCCCCTGTCGCTTTATTGGAGTATAAGGAATTTAGTTCGTTTCGGAATACCGATAGGATATGTTGCCGAACCTGTTGTAACACAAAACGGCAATTCACAGCTTATAACTACTCCTGTATGGCAAAGACTGTTTGACTTTAACCCGAATCAGTTTGCATATCCGTTTACGGCGAATCCGCTTACAAATGCAAACGCAAATTATGCTGAATACAATCCGCTTGTGGCACTGCTTAAATCCGCCTCAATCGGTATGGGAGTAAACGAAAGTGAAATGCTTATTCCGGCTTATTTTCTGTTATGGTCGGGAATAATTGTCGCAGTCGTATCATTTATATGTATGATTGCGGTTCTTGTAAAGAAAAATTCCATACCTGTGATTTGGAAAGGTGTACTCGGTTCATTCTATGTTGCCGTAATGGTATCATACTATGTATTCTGCATTGCATATCCGTATGTTTGCACTGAGGAAATACGCTATGCAATACCCGTAATATTCATAGGTGCAATATTTATCGGTCTTGCACTGAACAATGTCTTTACAGGAAAAACAAGAATTTCAAAGATTATGAGGTATATAACTATAATAAGCGTAATACTTTTCTGTGTTATATCGCTTGTTTATTTTATATGGCTCGGATACTATTCAAGTATTTACATCAATTTTCAGTCTTGATAAGCATAAATACTGAAAAAACCCGGAAGTACGCTTTTGTACTTTCGGGTTTTTAGTTTGAAAAATAAAAAATATATATTATCAGTCAAGGATTTCAAAACCTTTGTCATATAACAGATTGTTTATATCCATAACTGAAAGTTTTCTCTGTAAACCGAAAATTATAATACTGTCACGCTCGTTTTTCGGATAAAGTGGTGCATATTGTTTTTTGAGAAGAAGTTTTCTTGTCTGTTCAAGGTCAGCCTCCATTCCTATACAAAGCATAATAATCTTGTTTCTTGAAAGATTTTTGTCTTTTGTTCCCCTGAAAATTTCATAAGCATAATGATTTTCGAGATGTGAACGCTTTACTGCATCAGTTTTGCTGACTTTGTTTTCTTTAAGTGTTTGTTCAAGCAATTCAGCAAATGTCTGATTTGAAAAATTCTCACGGTTCTGACTGAGATATTCGTCTAAATCTTTTCTGTTCTTTTTGTTTTCTAAAATTTTTGACAGTTCATCAGTAGATTTTTTCATTTTCATCTTCCTTTACAAATTATTATGTGATATTATTATAAAAAAATCATTTTTGAGGAAATTATGGCTATTGATATAAACACCGCTTATGAATTATGGCAGTTTGATGTTCTGACATCTTTCAATGACAAAACCCAGCTTGTCATAAACAGAAAAACAAAACATCTTATGATTAAAAAAATTATGAGTGAAGAAGAATTTGACATTCATCAGAAACTTACAGGCATAAACCACCCGAATATTATAAGAGTTTATGATGTAATCAGGGAAAGGCATATCTGTACGGTTCTTGAACAGTATGTAGCGGGACAAACTCTTGAACAGCTTTGCAGTGAAAAACCGCTGTCAGAAAAAGAAACTAAAAATATTATATTACAAATATGCCGTGGACTTCAAATATTACATCAGAATAATATAATTCACCGTGACTTAACACCGTCAAATATTATGATAAGCGACGACGGAACAGTAAAAATAATTGACTTTGATATTTCAAGGTCTGTAAATAATACTGCCGTGCGTGACACAACAATACTCGGAACAGAGGGTTTTGCCGCACCTGAACAGTTTGGTTTCGGGCAGTCAAACGCACAAACGGATATTTATGCACTTGGTGTTCTTATAAACTATATGCTTACGGGCGGAAAACTTCCGAATGAACAAATGTATTCGGGCAGAATGTCAAAAATAATCAAAAGATGTACAGAGTTCAATCCCGAAAAAAGATACAAAAGCGTTGATGATATAGCAAGGGTTATGCAAGGCAGAACTCCGTCTGATTATACAATCGTTGACAAAATTTTTGACAGTTTACCGGGACTGAGAAATCCGAAAATTTCAGTCAAGATATTTTCAACATTTTTGTATATGATTGCGATAGGTATTATTTATATGATATATGCCGCTTTCGGAAAAAATATGAATGCTGTAATTTATCTGACTGAAAATATATTTTTGTTGTTTGTTATTCCTTTTGTCTGCTTTTCGGATTTTTTACAGTTTCAGGAAAGACTTCCCTACCTCAGAAAGATAAAAAAACCGACAAAAAGATTTATTTTCGGATTTTTGGCGGTGATATGTATAATTTCCGGCATATTTATGTTGCCGGGTGTTTACTATGCCTTACATTGATATTACAACACATAATTATAACACAAAATAAATATCTATATGTAAGCTGACAGCTTAACAAATCTTTTAATTCTTGATGTACTATTATATCAAGAATTTTTTATTTTTAGGAGGCATTATTATGGAAAATGCAAAAACTGACGAAAAAAATAAAAAAATATTTCTTATCCTTACCGTAGCGGCAATAGTTGCGTCACTTATGGTTGTTGTTTCATTTTTCTTGCCCTATGCGTCGGCAAATGCCGAATATCGTGAAGTGCTTGAAAAATATTCTGACAGCACAACTATGAATGCCAAAGATATATCCTTGCTTGACTTTGCAAAAATATACAGTTCAGCAGGTGATGAATTAGGCGATCAATATCAGACCATTGGCACAATATGTGTTGTTATGATTTCGGCTTTTGGAGTGCTTGCACTTTGTACACTGATATTTTCGGCACTAAGAAAACCTATTGCAATATTGATTTTTAACGGATTGACTTTTGGTGCTTTCAGCCTTTTAAGCTGGGATTTCAAAGACCGTGGAGCATTGCCGAATATGAATTATGATATTGGTGCAGCACACTATATTTATTATATATGTGCGGTTTTAATTCTTTTAGCGGCAGTAGGTATGCTTGTACTTAAAATACAGCAAAAGAAACAACTGCAAACAGCAGATGTTCCGAATACATAAAAATTTATAAAAGAAGAGGAGAATGAACTATGAAAAAATCTAAGAAAAAACTGATGTGTACAGTCCTTGCAATGCTTATGATTGCGTCCTGTTCGTCTGTTCTCAGTGGTTGTCAGTCAAATTCAGGCACACAAACAAGCACAACATCAACTGTAAGTTCACAGCCGAGCGAAACATCAACACCAAAAGATGAAAGCTCAGAAGTAGAGGAAAGCAGTGAACCAAGTAAGACAGAAAGTTCTAAAGATAATACTGAAAGTTCTGTTTCAGAAAATTCAAAAACTGAAAATAGTTCTGTGTCAACAGATGCTAATTCCGTAGAACAACTTAATGAAGTTGTTGAAAAAGATGTAGCAGATACTATTGAACTGCTGACCAAAGAATATGAACAGATAAAGGCAGATATAAATACATACGATAAATATGTAAAGAATACTGATAAGGTTGAAGCGTTCTATGCTAAGGTTAAAGATAAACACAAGGAATTGTGTGACAGAATGAGAACATACAGCCTGAAATATGCTGAGATGATTATTTCATCTGATAGTTCTAATGATGACAAATATGAAGAACTGGACGAATTGTTTGACAATGTATATGACGATGGTGGTGACCAGATATTTGACGAAATTTATGATGGTATATTGGACGATATGTTCAAAGATTTCTATGATGGTATTTTAGACGATTCAAAAGATACTTCGTCTTATGATGAATGGTGGGATACTCGTTCAAATGAATATGACAACTGGTCAGATACCCGTTCAGATGTTTATGATGATTGGTCAGATTTCCGTTCAGATGTTTATGATTTCTGGTCTGATTTGAGAAGTGAAGTTTTTGATGATGATATTGAAAAGGCGAAAAAGAAAATTGAAAAATTCAAAGAAAAATTAAGCAAACAAGAATCCAGTAAACAGGAGTCAAGCAACCCTGAGTCCAGCAAAGAAGAATCAAGCAAAGAAGAATCAAGTAAACAGGAATCAAAAAAGCCTGAATCAAGCAAATCTGACAGCGGTCTTGTGACACCGTCATTCAAAGAGGCAATGGACAGCTATGAAAAGTTCTTTGATGAGTATATTGCATTTATGAAAAAATATAAGGAATCAGAAAATCCGCTTGATATGATGAGCGAATATTCTGACTATATGACACAATATGCAGAAACAATGCAAAAAATGGGTGAACTGGAAAATGAAGAGTTGACAGATGCCGATACAGCTTATTATATCGAGGTTACTACCCGTATCAATAAAAAACTTCTTGAAGTAGCACAATAATCTTGTAAAATATCATACTGTACAGCGGTTCAGTATTCGGTAAAACGGATATTGAACCGTTTTTTAGTGCTGTTGAACAAGGCTTATTATATATTGACATAAGGAATATATAAATGTTATAATAAATTTATCAACTATAAATGAACAAATTTAAAAAATATGCACAAATATTTTTTGAATATTATGTCTAACTTTTAATCTTTTGTTTAAAGGAGGAAGAACTATGAAGAAAAAATTGATGTGTACAGTCCTTGCAACGCTTATGATTGCGTCCTGTTCGACTGCTTTTAGCGGTTGTCAGTCAAATTCAGACGCACAGACAGGCACGATATCAACCGTAAATTCACAGTCGGGCGAATCATCAACGCCAAAAGATGAAAGCAGTGAATTGAAATCTAGTGTTGAAGAATCAAGTAAACAAGAATCAAGCGAACCTGAGTCAAGTATTGAAGAATCCGGCAAAGAAGAATCCGATAAACAGGAATCAAGCAAAGCTGACAGCGGTCTTGTGACACAGTCATTTAAAGAGAAAATGGACAGCTATGAAAAGTTCTTGAATGAATTTGATGATTTTCTGGACGTATATTTAAAAACCAATTCACTTTTGGGGTATGATGAATACGCTAAGTATTTAGAACAATATACGGAAACAATTGAGAAGGTAGATGAAATAAACGAGGACGAACTGTCTGACGCTGACCGTGCTTATTATTTAGAGGCTAATGACCGTATCAGCAAAAAAATCCGTGAAATAGACAAGCTTACATTAAGACAAGTATAATACTGTACAGCGGTTCAGTATTCGGTAAAACGGATATTGAACCGTTTTTTAGTGCTTAAATTCCGATTGATAATTAAGCGTTGAAGTGGTATAATCATAGCATTAAACAGAAAGCTGAAAAGAGGAAATTTATGAGTGAAAGACCTGTTTTAGATAAAAATACAGACAGCAAGACATTTCGTGATTTTTATTATTTGAAAGAAGAATTATTGGATTTTTGCCGAAAAAACGGACTGTCTGTTTCGGGTGGAAAAATAGAATTAACCGAAAGAATTGCTTATTTTCTTGATACAGGCAAGGTAAAACCTGTATCAACCGTAAAGAAAAAAGCAACCGTAATATCTGATATTACCGAAGATACAAAAATTGAAGATAATTTCGTTTGTTCGGAAAAGCACAGGGCATTTTTTAAGGAACATATCGGAAACAGCTTTTCTTTTAATGTTGCTTTTCAAAAATGGCTGAAAACCAATACAGGAAAAACCTATAAAGAGGCTATTGCGGCTTATTATCAGATTTTGGAAGATAAGAAAAAGGGAAAAACAAAAATTGACCAGCAGTTTGAATACAATAATTATATAAGGGATTTTTTTGCGGATAATCAGGGAAAGTCTTTGGAAGATGCAATTAAATGCTGGAAATACAAAAAGCAGTTACAGGGACATAACCGTTATGAGAAATCAGACCTTGTGGCATTAGAATGATAAACAAAATTGACTTTTTGATTTTTTAGAAACGTGGTGAGATATATGAACATTCCGCTTGCTGACAGATTAAGACCGCAATCACTTGACGATATTGCAGGACAACATCATTTGCTTGATAAAAATAAGCCTTTGAGGAATATTATTGAGTCGGGACAAATTCCGAATATGGTATTTTACGGGCCATCGGGTGTAGGCAAAACAACTCTTGCGTCAATTATCGCCAAAAAAACTAACCGTACACTACGCAAACTTAACGGCACAACCGCAACAACGGCTGATATACGGAATATTGTTTCCGAATTGTCGGGATTTACAGGTGTGAACGGAATACTTCTTTATCTTGACGAAATACAGTATTTTAATAAAAAGCAACAACAGACACTTCTTGAATTTATCGAAAACGGAAGTATAACGCTTATTGCCTCAACAACCGAAAATCCGTATTTTTATGTTTACAGTGCAATTCTCAGCCGTTCAACAGTTTTTGAGTTTAAATCTGTTGAAAAAGATGATGTTGTTGTTGCGGTAAATCGTGCATTTGACTTTATGCGTAATGAGTTGAATGAAGAAATTGAAGTATCAGAAAAAGCGGTTGAATACATAGCTTATGCTTGTGGCGGTGATGTAAGAAAAGCTATAAATGCGGTTGAACTTTCAACCATTTCAACACCTATTGTTGAAAATAAACGCACAATTACTCTTGAAACGGTAAAATCATTGACTCAGAAAAGTGCAATGAAATATGACCGTGAGGGCGACGAACATTATGATTTGCTGTCGGCTTTTCAGAAGTCAATGCGTGGTTCTGACCCCGACGCAGCAATTCATTATCTTGCAAGAATTTTGCTTGCGGGAGATTTGCCGTCAGCGTGTCGGCGGCTTATGGTTTGTGCGTGTGAAGATGTCGGACTTGCAAACCCGAATATTATCCCGATAGTAAAGTCAGCAGTTGATGCGGCAATGATGGTTGGTATGCCTGAGGCAAGAATACCGCTTGCCGACGCAGTGATTCTTGTTTGCCTGTCGCCTAAGTCAAATTCGGCTTATAATGCAATCAATCAGGCTATGGCAGATGTTCAGGCTGGCAAGGGCGGCGGTTTTCCACGCTGTTTGCAGAATAAGCATTATGACGGTGATGATGTTAAAAACAAAGGGCAGTTTTATAAATATCCCCATGATTTCCCTAATCACTGGACTGAACAACAGTATATGCCCGATAACCTCAAAGGCACGGTTTATTATGAACCCGATTTGAATAAAACCGAACAAGCCTACAAAAATTACTGGAACAACATAAAGAAAAATAATTGAATTTACAGAAGTGATACTGATGAAATTAAAAGAACAGGCAAAAAAATTAAAAGCTGATATTCCGGCTTTGTTTTTGGCTTTAAAGGATAAAGACACACCGATAATAGCGAAAATTTTTGCCGGAATTACAGTCGGGTATGCACTCTCCCCTATTGATTTGATACCCGATTTTATTCCGATTTTGGGATATTTAGATGATGTTATTTTGTTGCCTGTTCTGGTCGCATTGACGATAAAATTCATACCGAAAGATGTTATGGAAAAAAACCGAAAATTGTCTGAGGGACTATGGAAAGACGGAAAGCCAAAGAAATGGTATTACGCAATTCCGATTGTGATAATATGGCTTTTGATTATATGGTTAATAATAAAAGCAATTTGGTTATAGGAATTGTTTTTAATAATAAATTTGTCAGGGTGAGAAAAAATGAAAATAGGAAATGTAAATATTGACGGTTATGCGGCTCTTGCACCTATGGCTGGGGTTGCCGACAGAGCGTTCCGTGAATTGTGTGTTGATTTCGGTGCGGCTTATGTTGTCAGCGAAATGGTCAGTGCAAAAGGCATAACATATAATAACGATAAATCACGGGAATTGCTTGAACTCTCAGAAGCGGAACGACCGGCGGCTGTACAGCTTTTCGGTTATGAACCTGATGTTATGGCACAGGCGGCAAAAATCGCAATGGAATATTCCCCCAATATAATTGATATAAATATGGGTTGTCCTGCACCGAAAATTGCCTGTAACGGTTCAGGTTCGGCACTTATGAAAAATCCTGATTTGTGCGGAAAAATCGTTGAGGCAGTGAAAAAAGCCGTTCCCGTACCTGTTACTGTAAAAATCCGCAAAGGCTGGGACAAAAATTCTGTAAATGCCGTTGAAGTTGCAAAAATATGTGAATCAGCCGGAGCAGACGCAATAACCGTTCACGGAAGAACACGTGAACAGCAGTATATGCCATCAGCCGACTGGGATATTATCGCACAGGTTAAATGTGCGGTGAAAATTCCCGTTATCGGAAACGGTGATGTAACATCAGCGGAATCAGCGGCAAAAATGATTGAACAGACAAATTGCGACCTTGTAATGATAGGCAGAGCGGCTCTTGGAAATCCGTGGATTTTCTCAGAAATTTCACGTCTTATCGGTCACGACAGACCGTCACTGCCTGTTTCAAATGCAGAAAAAATTTCGGTTATGTTGCGTCATATTACTAAGCTGTGTGAATACAAGGGCGAGTATAACGGAATGAGAGAGGCAAGAAAACACGTTGCGTGGTACTTAAAAGGTATGCCTAATGCCGCAAAAATGCGTAAAGAGGCGGGCGAACTTGAAACCTTTGACGACCTTATCGAACTATGCAAAAAGATAGATGTATGATATAAATAGAAAAATAATGTTTTAAAATAAATGATTATATATAATGCGGATTGACATTTTCTTACAGAAAGTGATAACATTTTTATATCATAAATAATATTGTGGAGGAAGTATCAATGAACAAGTTTATAAAAATGCTTTCTGTGACAGCGGTATCCGCCTCAGTTATTGTAGCGTGTTTAACAGGCTGTTCAGGCGGTGGCAACAATGGTTTTACCGTTTCGGGCAAGGAAAGCTGTGATGTATCCGTAGAGGGTATTAACGGCAAGGGAACAATAAGTCTGTTGTTAAATGAAGATGATTTGGACAAGGCAGAAAAGGCTATTTACGGTGAACCTCCGACAGATTTTACTCAATATACTCAGTACGCTGAGGCGACTTCAAAATTTGAATCGGCGGTTGCGTCAATGAGTTATATTATCACATCTGAAAAAAAGGATAATTTCTCAAATGGTGATGTAGTTACAATAAAACTCAGCTATAATGAACAGAAATTGCAGGAGGCAGGAATAGCTGTTTCTGATGATACCTTTGAATATACTGTTTCGGGTCTTACAGAGGCTACAAATGTTGACCCGTTTGAAGGCTTAAAGGTTGAATATACAGGCATATCACCGAATGTACAGGTTACTCTTGACACAAGCGGCTGTCACGAATATGTAAGAAATAATGTAAGTTTCAGCATTAGCGGCGACAACGGAAGTTTTGCAAACGGCGAAAAATTCAACATTACGGCTGACTACAATGAGTCAAAAGCTGAAACAAATGCAATAAACATTACAAACACAATCAATGAATATACTGTTGAAGGTGCATTGGAATATCCTTCTACACTTGACGGCGTTGACCTTTCAGCAATAGAAACACAGTTCAACGATATGCTTGAATCAGCTATGAGTAAAGAGAATGTTTTTGTCGGAAAACAGGGAAATCTTTCGGCATTAAACGATTGGAGTGCTAAATTCCAGATTACAAAGGTTGAGCCTAAGATTGTTCTTAAAGCATACCTCACCTCAAAACACAACCAAAGCTACGTTGACTACGAAAACGAATATGACTGTTTCTGGGAAATAAACGTTACCGCAAAATGCACTGACAAGGGATACAGCAGTAAGTACAAGACAGGACAGGTAGTAAACTACAAACTTTATTATGTAGCGGGCATACAGAATATTCCTGTTGATACAAACAAAGTAATTCCGCAGGAGTATCTCAACGATTATGACGATAAACTCTATGATAACGCAGACACTACATATCAGGAAGTTTACAATAACTGGATAACTTCAAACAAGGCAAACTATAATATAGAAGAAATGCCTGCCGGAAATACTCAGACTTCAACAGAAACATCAACCGAAACTTCAAAAGAAACCTCAACTGAATCATCTGCTGAAACTTCAAAAGAAACCTCAACTCAGTCATCAGCACCAGAAGAATCATCTAAGCAATCAAGCCGATAAAATACAGAAAATAAAAGCATAAAAAACAGGTGTCACAGGGAAAACTTGTGACACCTGAATTTTTTTTATTGATTTTCCTTTTTTTCGGAATTGTCTTTTTTGGATTTGTCGTAAAAATACTTGATTATATCCTTTCGTGTGATAATTCCGATAAACATATTGCGGTCGTCAATAACTGGAACAAAGTTCTGATCCATAACCCTCAGCAAAAGTTCGTCCATTGTGACGTTGATTTTAACAGGCAAATTTCTTTCTTCATTGACAATATCAATAATACTGTACTGTTCCTGAGATTTTATATCCTCTTTTTTATATTTCAGGATATGCCAAAGGAAATCACCCTCGCTTACAGTTCCTATGTATTCGCCGTTATCATCTATAACGGGAATTGCGGAATAGCCGTGAATACGCATTTTTTCAAGTCCCTGACGTATTGTGTTTGTCTTGTATAAATAAGCTACGCTTGATTTTGGTTTAAGCAAATAAAACAGGTTCATTTTATTACATTCCTTTGCTTTTATATTTGTTGTGCCGCAAAATCATAATGTGAAATACCTTAACTGTCGCCGTCTGAGCCGTAATCGTAGTTTTCGTATTCATAAGCGTCAGCGTCCTCGTCATTGGCATCGACTTTTTCGTTGTGCGGAACATACCGTTCTGAAAAAAGCTGCATTTCTGAAATTGCCTGAGTCAGTTCCTCGTGTTTGTCAATGCCCTCAGCACACTGACGGTTAAGTTCCGCAATTTTTTTGAGATAAGCAAGATAAACTGTTCCTGTTTGTCCCTTAAATTCGGATTTGATTGTCTGTTCCATTTCTTTAAGCTGTTCATCTGTAAAATATTTCATAAAAACACCCCCTGTTTAATTTTGTATAACATTAAAGCGGCAGGGAAAGTCCTGCCGCTTATAAATTTTGAACTAAAAAACCTCTGTCAGCCTTCTATATCCTTGCATTTGACTCTGTTCATTCTGCAATAGTGTCTTATATAGCTGTTGTCGTGTGAACATCTTACGATAAGGGTTCTGTTTGAACCGTTGAATGCGTTTGCCGCAATGTCCGTTACGGTATCAGGAAGAATAAGAGAGCGGAGATTGTCACATTTGCTGAATGCACCGTAGCCTATGCTGACAAGGTTATGCGGAATATTGATTGTTCTGAGTGAAGAACATCCGCAGAAAACACCGGCGTCAATATCAGTAACTGCCTCAGGTATGTTGGCTGTGGAGAGTGATTCGCACCAGCTGAAAGCATTTTTTCTTATGCTGACAACGGATTCAGGAACAGTAACTTTTTTAAGATTCTTACATCCGCTGAATACGTTTTCGGGAAGTTCGTCAACACCGTCAGGAACAATAACTTCTTCAAGCTGTTCACAGTTAAGGAATGCGTGTTTGCCAAGTCCTTTTACACTGTCAGGAATTACAAAGTCGTGGAGTTTTACACATCCGCTGAATGTACTTTGTCTTATACGCTGAATACTTGACGGAAGAACAAGTTTTTCAAGACTTATACAACCCGCAAATGTTGCACGTCCCATTTCGGTAACACCTTCGGGGATATTGATTGTGATGAGTTTTGTGCAGTTTTCAAAGGCTTTCTCGCCTATTTTCTGAATTGTTGACGGCAGTTCAATAGCCTCAACAATCTGATTGCCCGAGAATGCACAGTCACCTATTGCCTGATAACCCTCAGGAACCTGAATGTGTGCCGTATTCATTCGGTTAGCGTCACTGCTTGTGAATATCTTCAATCCTGTCATATCAACAGAATGAGGATTGAAAGTTGATGATGAATTTGCAACAGGTTTGCTTGTTTCAGTGGCTGACTGAGCGTCAGGAACAGGTTCGTTTGATGGAACTGCTGACGTAGTGTCAGGTATAGGCTCGTTTGACGGAACGGCTGGCGTAGTATCAGGTATAGGCTCATTTGACGGAACAGCCGGTGTAGTGTCAGGTATAGGTTCGTTTGACGGAACGTTGTTCTGATTATTGTTTACAGGCTGTTGTGTCGGTTGAGGATTTGTATTCTGATTGTTATTTACAGGCTGTTGCGGTTGCTGAGGATTAGCATAAGGATTATACTGACCGTTTGGCTGCTGCATCCAAGGATTGTAACCCCAGGGATATTGAGGCTGCTGTTGCTGTTCACCGTTAGGAGCCTGTTGTGGCTGCTGCATCCAAGGATTGTAACCCCAGGGATATTGAGGTTGCTGTTGTTGTTCACCATTAGGTGCTTGTCCTGGCTGCTGCATCCAGGGATTGTAACCCCAAGGATATTGCGGCTGTTGTGGCTGATTGCCATTAGGCGACGGCTGTCCTGGCTGTTGCATCCAGGGATTGTAACCCCAGGGATATTGTGGCTGTTGCTGATTCCACGGATTATATCCGTTTGGTGCAGTTGTATTGTCGGGATAGTTATTATTATTTGTTTCGGCAGGAGTTTCTGCTTTCTGCTGTTCTGAATTGTCTTTTGAAGTATTGTTGTCTGATGTATGGGTATCAGCTTTTTCGTCTTTTTCATCGGCAAAGTCGATAACAGGAGATTCAATCTTCTGTTCTTTTGTCGGCTCATCTTCTTCATCAGTGAAGTCGATAACAGGAGATTCAATTTTTGGTTCTTCTGTCGGCTCGTCTTCACCAGTAAAGTCAATAACAGGAGATTCAATCTTTGGTGCGTCTGTTGTTTTTTCTTCGTTAATTTTTTCGTCAGCGTTTCCGCTTGATTTTTCCGACAGTTGAGGCTGCTGTTTTGACGGAAGAACAAAATTATCCTTTTTGTTGTTGCTGTCATCGGACTGATCCCACATTTTGCTTTCTTCTGCTTCTGAGGGATTTACCCACACTTCGTCAGTGTCAACAAGAATAGGACTCTGAGCTCCGTTTTCGCCTGATTCATCAACTTTTTCAGGTATCTGGTACATATGTATGTTTGGCGTCATACCGAACATAGGAACATTCCAGTTAAGAGCATAAACAAGAGTTTCGACAACATAGCAAGCCCATTTTTCAGCCATACAAGCGTCTTGTGTAAGAACCTTTATTGACTGCAAAATAGCAATACATTTGTCTATTTCGGGTTCATCGTGGGCGAGATACAGAGCGTTGCACACACCCTGTTCGTATGCGTCCATAAAAACCTTTCGTTCCTGTTTAAGTGTCGGAATAAATTCATCAAGAAGTGATTTGAGCTGTAAACCGTCAATGATGACATCTACTCCGTATGTCTTAATTATGTACCGCAGTGCCTCTTTTGCGTTTGTAAAGGTAAGTTTGTCCTCTTGTTCCTTGTCAAGCTCTGCCCCGCAAAAAGGACAGCGTATAATCAAGTTGGCACGGGCATTGGTTTTCCACTCACTGCCACACGTTTTACATCGCATTCATTATCACCGCTTTCCTTGAAATTCAAAAAACAACAAAAAATAATGATATTTCCTGAATTTCTTTTTTATAAATCATATACTTATAACTATACTAAATTTTTAATGAATTTTCAATAGTTATCAGACACTTTGATGGAAATTATTAGTAAAAATTACATACCAAATTAGTTGACGAACTTTTGATTATTCATAAAAATAAAATACAGCTAAAAATAAGATGTCTTTGTTAAAAACCAAAATTCAATACACATAAATATCGGTTTTAAAAAACATCTTCTGAAAATTTTATAATACTTTTACAACTTAAATATCATTATAGTATTACAAAAAGATTTTATATGTATATTATACTAAATAAAACAATGTAAATCAATAATTTTTCATATTTTTTATAAAAAATTATATACAAAAATTTTTACTGGTTTTTTACATACGTGCATTATGTGACAAATATATCTTCTATTGGCGTAACGAACAGTTTTAAAATAAATATTTATACAAAATGTATAAATAAAGGATACAGACAGCATAAAAAGAACTGTCTGTATCCTCGAGAATTATTTATTGCATTTGTCGCCGCAGCAATCAATCATACTTTCGCTGACTTCGTGTTTAAAAGTATAGGTTATCGGTATTTTTATACATACCTTTTGTACAAGCATAAGATGACAGGTTCGGGCAGACGGTGGATTGTCGCACATAACCTCAGGTTCGCCGCAACATTCCATTTCAATTTTTCCGACATTTGCGTCAGGTTTTATTTCAACGGGCAAATTTATATCAATATAATGCTTTGCCAATTTCTTGCAGTTGTCGTTACATTCTTTACAATCTTTGCATTCAGGAAAATCCTTGTACATATCCTTTCCCATTGTATCGTTTGGAATAACGTTCAAGAGTTTTCACCTGCTTTCATAAAAGCTGTTTCAGCCTGTGTATCACAGTCTGTATTACATATTATGCAGAATACAGAATACTGACACGAAACAGATTTTTTGCATAAAAAAACAACCACCCTGTTGGGTGATTGCTTTTAAGTGCAGGCATCTTCCTATCTTTCCGGACCGTCACCAGTCGAGTATTTTCGGCACTATTGAGCTTAACTTCCGTGTTCGGTATGGGAACGGGTGGACCCTCAACGTC
>JAQXZA010000052.1 GCA_029226955.1 Clostridia bacterium
CCACAGTTATCAAACTTCTTGCAAGCCTCTTCCATATCAAGGCAATAGTTCCTGTCAGCCCAAGAACCAACTCCGACTTCATTTCTGCGTGTCAGCCTCATATCACTCACCTCCTTCAAAATCAGCAGTAATATTTTTGCCTTTGCACATAAGCGTCATAGCGTCGCCGTTTTCGTCCGAGATTTTCGCTTTGTTTCCGGACAGCCACTCAATATGGACCGCCCAGTCAAAAAAGTTATCACGGATATGTCTGTAAATTTTCAGCTGTTCCATAGTATGAATGTTGAAAGGCACTCCATAAAATTCCGCATACGTTTTATTGTTGCGGCAGTACACCTCAATATAAGAGCTGTCCAAAAATCTGACAACAGCCTTATCTCCGGATGCCAGCTGAATATCAACCTCAAAATCGTCAAAATACTCGCTTATGTACCTGAGTATTTTATACTGTGGGATTGTTTCCACATTAAAAAACCTGTTCGACTTCAACATAATCTTTTCCTCCTTACATCAGCGGCTCTGGTTTACCCAAGAAATCATATATACTGCAATGCAGCTCATCTGCAACAATGTCTGCAAGCGGCAATGATATGGTTTTTGTTCCTCGTTCAATCTGTGCCAACATAGACCTTCCGATACCGACCTTTTCGGCAAGTTCTTCCTGTGTATAGCCTGCCTTTTTACGCAAATCCTGCAAATTTTTGCCTATACTCGTAGAGCAATCCTTTTGTGGAACTTCTTTTATATCAATATCTTCAATTTCTTCGTCATTTGACTTGTAAATCTTACCTGTAACTTTACTTTGCTCCGACAATATGGATATGTAGTCCTGTTGTGCTTTAATCAGATTTCTCTGAACTGTTAATAAATCCATAATATCAATTCTCCTTATCTATTAACTTATTAACATCACAGTTGAGTGCCTTTGCTACTGCTTGTAATCTAACAAAGCTCACTTTTTGTTTTTTTGTTTCCATACGAAAAACCGCATTAGAAGCTAATCCTGATAATAAGGACAGCTTATATCTTGACATACCTTTTGAAACTCTTTCATTCTGCAGTTTTTCTGCATTAACATTTACCATCATAACATTCACCTCTTTTAAGTACAAAAGTACTTGTTTGATTTTATTATAACTTGTACTTTTGTACTTGTCAATACATATTTTAATTGTTTATTGTACATTTGTACAGCAGTATGATATAATAAAAAAGAAAGGGGATAGATCAATGAATTTTTCTGATAAACTTCAGAAACTTAGAAAAGATAAGCATATTACCCGAGAGCAGTTGTCGAAAGCTACGGGTATATCTAAAGGCTCTATCAGCAGTTATGAACTCGGACGAAGAAAACCAAAAATTGAAAATATATCCATATTAGCCAACTATTTTGATGTAACGATTGAGTATTTAAAAGATGATAACGATATGGAGTTAGATGCAAGTTCTCAATACGTTGTCAGAGAGTTAAATCTTGATATTTTAGAAAAATTTTCAGATTTTTGCTTAAATATAGATGAAACAACTCTTGATAGAATACACACAATAATAATGGCTCTGATGAAAATCTATGAATCTAAACATGTATGTAGTGACGATAAAGTTAAAATATTTGCAATATTAGCACAGAATACAGGACTTACGGCAGAGTTTGCTGACACATCAATTTCTCAGAAAACTTTCTCTAAACTTTATTTAGATTCATTGAACGAAATAATGAGTATTGATACGATTAATCAAAATAATACTCAATCAAAAACTACAAAAAATGTCACCGACTGCGATAACGGAGCAGATGAGCAAGAGCAGCATTTGCTGTCGAACTATAAAAAGCTGACCGAACAGGCAAAGCATACCCTTGTTGATTATTCCGACTTTATGATAAGTAAGCCGGAAAATTTAAAAGAGCCGGCTGACACTGATCAAATGATTTCCTGACAAAAAGAAAATGTATATTTATACAAAAATAGCGTATAAATATACATTTATGCTGAAAACTTTAAAAAGTGCCTGAAAGCGTGTATTTATCGGAATACCAACCAGTTGGCATTAAAAAAGTATTTTGTTGGTATTGTTGGTATTAAATAAATCACAACAACCTAAAACTTCATATTTCAATCTTTTTAAAAAATCATAGTATTAAAGCGGTTTTCAACAGTTTAAACACCTTATAAACACCGCACAAACACCATTTTCAAAAATCATCACATATCCTAAAAAATCGCATAAAATCCTTTGACAAGCAAAATACAAAAAACAAGCCGTCTTTCAAGTCGTACCGATATAGTACGCTCAAAAAACGGCTTGTTTGCTATGTTTTTTGTGTTATATTGTGTTTTCACGGATTTTTTCAGTTACACGGTT
>JAQXZA010000053.1 GCA_029226955.1 Clostridia bacterium
CAAAATTGAATACGAAAGGATTCGTTTCGTATATGAGTTTGGTAAATCCGGAAAGAATATTTCGGATTTATTTGCTATGGTTGCTTAACGGTATTTTTTGTGTATTTTGACGAGTATGATTTAAATTTGCTCATTTATAGATAATAATAGTAATACTGACAAAAATCCTCCACCAAAGACGCGGAATACTCATTTAAAAACTCATCTGTCCACGGATTTTCATACTTGTCATCAATTTCCTTTTCTTCCTGCTCGGTCAGCGCTGTACTCGCCGTCAATTCGGCCATCAGTGTTTGTGTACCGTCTTTTCCCTGTGCTGCCCACTGTGCTTTCACGCTGTCATCAGGAATAGAAGCATAATTGAGATCAAGGCGCACTGGTACTCTTTCGTTGTCAAAATAGTTTGGAACCACTCCGGGATGTTCCAATGTAACCATTCCGGTGAAAACATAGTCCGTAGATCCGTCGTCACACATGGTCTTACCGCTTAAATATAGCGGAACTTCCATCATGTCACCTGTCTTCATAGTAATGGTTACTGAGGTTAATTCCTCATCCAGAGGACTTTTCCCATTAACGGTGGCAGAAAAACTCCAATCTTTACACTCGTCTCGTTTGGAGTCGGTAAACACATAACTGTAAGACAGATTTTTTGTGAGTCTGCTGTCCTGAACCACATAGTATTTTGAGTGATATTGTGTAAAATAGAACTCTTTGACAACCGCATCTGTGGGATAATTTTTTATGACAGCGCTTCCTCCGTCACCCTCCGCCGTTTGGGTGGAGACTGTCAGTTTCTGCCCAATAGCAGCGTCTGCGGGCGGTGTGAAATCAAAATATGCGATTCCAAGCTTATCAGTGGTAACGGTTCCCTTTTTCTCGCCATCCAGATAAACATCCACATTTGTCTGCGGTTTTGCCTTTATGGTAGCCATAATTGTGGCGATCCTGCTCTCAAAGTATTCCGAAGGCAAAGTCAGCCGGGTGGTATAGCAGTCAAAAGTGCAGCTACCCAAAGGTGAGGTTTTCTCGCCATCAGAGAGCGCCGCCGAGATGACGCGGTTTCCTGTTCCTGTGACGGACAGATCCATGAACACAACACCCTTGTTGCGGCTTACCGGAATTGTCAGCGTATTGCCGGATTGGGTATATCCGTTGGATGCAGCTCCCGCATCCAACCTTCCGATTTCATTCCCGATGTAGCTCACGGTTGCATCTGCCGGTATATTAATTGTCAGCGTTCCGCTTGCGACCGCGCTATCGGCAAATCCATAAAAAACGCGGGCGCGGATGTAAAATGACAAGCAGAATACAAAAAAGACAGGGTAATTGAAAAAAGTCGAGAAAACACAATATATTCCATAAAACATAGTAAACAAGCCGTTTTTTGAGCGTACTATATCGGTACGACTTGAAAGACGGCTTGTTTTTTTGCATTTTGCTTGTCAAAGGATTTTATGCGATTTTTTAGGAAATGTGATAATTTTAAAAATGGTGTTTGTGCGGTGTTTATAAGGTGTTTAAACTGTTGAAAACCGCTTTAATACTATGATTTTTTAAAAAGATTGAAATATGAAGTTTTAGGTTGTTGTGATTTATTTATTCGCAACAATCGCAACTAAATTTAGTTTTAATTGCAATTAGTTGCGTATCTGATAAATACCGGCTTTCAGGCACTTTTTGAAGTTTTCAACATAAATGTATATTTATACTCTATTTTTGTATAAATATACATTTTCTTTTTATCATGAAATCATTTGATCAGTGTCAGCCGTATCTTTTAAATTTTCCGGCTTGCTTATCATAAAGTCGGAATAATCAACAAGGGTATGCTGTGCCTGTTCGGTCAGCTTTTTATAGTTAGACAACAAATGCTGCTCCCGCTCATCTGCCTCATCATCGCAGTCGGTGATAAATGTTTTAGGTTTTTCTCGTCCAAGAAGATAGTCAACAGATACATTAAAGTAATCAGCAATTTTTTCTAATGTTTCAACAGAAGGCTTTTTATTATTTTTGAGGTCATACATAAAATTTCTATTAATATCGCAAATACCTAAAAGTAATTTAACTGTTATTTCTTTAGTTTTACATAATTGTTTGATAGTTTCCGCCATTTGTATATTATCCATAATATTTAATGCTCCTTTTTGTACGATTGCATAAAATACAGAAATTTCTGTAAAACGCTTGAAATACAGAAAAAGCTGTATTATACTGTTACTATGGTAGATACAAATATATTACCACAGTAACAAAGTTAAAACAACAGAAACGGAGGATTTATGCTTATGAGTATAGGCAAAAATTTGCAGGATTTGCGTAAAAAGGCGGGTTATACACAGGAAGGGCTTGCCGAAAAGGTCGGTATCGGAAGGTCTATGCTGGCACAGATTGAACGAGGAACAAAAACCATATCATTGCCGCTTGCAGACATTGTTGCAGATGAGCTGCATTGCAGTATATATGATTTCCTGGATAAGAAAGGCTGATGTTATGGATTTATTGACAATTCAGAAGAATCTGATCAAGGCTCAACAGGATTACATATCTGCATTATCTGAGCAAAGTAGTGTTACAGAAATGTTTGATAATCCAAAGAACGAGGAAATCGACGAAGAAGAAACTTCACGCAATAGCTGTTCTGCTCTTATCATCGGCGAGAGCGTCAGAAAATTACGCACCCAAAAAGGCTTGACTCAGACTGAACTTGCGGAAAAAGTTGGTGTAGGGCAAACAATGATTGCTCGTGTTGAACACGGAGCAAAGATACCTTCACTACCACTGGCATTGGATATGGCAAAGGTGCTTGGCTGTACCGTTGATGAGATGTGTTATGGCACAAGCATTGATACCAAAAACGAAACAACTGACTTTTCCGAGAAACTCAGAAAACTCAGAACGGATAAAATGCTTTCCAGAAAGCAGCTGTCAAAAGCCACAGGAATATCGGAGGGTTCTATACTTAGCTATGAATTAGGAAGAAGAAAGCCTAAAATTGAAGCCTTATCTTCAATAGCCGAGTATTTTGGTGTAAGTGTTGATTATTTAAACGGCAATCAAAGCCGCTGATGTAAGGAGGAAAAGATTATGTTGAAGTTGAACAGGTTTTTTAATGTGGAAACAATCCCACAGTATAAAATACTCAAGTACATAAGCGAGTATTTTGACGATTTTGAGGTCGATATTCAGCTGGCATCCGGAGATAAGGCTGTTGTCAGATTTTTGGACAGCTCTTATATTGAGGTGTACTGCCGCAACAATAAGACGTATGCGGAATTTTATGGAGTGCCTTTCAACATTCATACTATGGAACAGCTGAAAATTTACAGACATATCCGTGATAACTTTTTTGACTGGGCGGTCCATATCGAATGGCTGTCCGGAAACAAAGCGAAAATCTCGGACGAAAACGGCGACACTATGACGCTTATGTGCAACGGCAAAAATATTACTGCTGATTTTGAAGGAGGTGAGTGATATGAGGCTGACACGCAGAAATGAAGTCGGAGTTGGTTCTTGGGCTGACAGGAACTATTGCCTTGATATGGAAGAGGCTTGCAAGAAGTTTGATAACTGTGG
>JAQXZA010000054.1 GCA_029226955.1 Clostridia bacterium
TATTTAATGATTTTTCTGCTTGCTTTATGTAAATAATCATCTACCTTTAAGAGATTACCACTTTATATAATCATTATATCATAATTTTTATAAAGTGTAAATGCCTATTTTAATATTTTTTATATTATTGCTTACCATATAATGCCTACTGAAAAATAAAAAACAGCGGATAAATAGTGCAAAAATAGAGAAAATATGGTATAATAAATGCAAGGAAAAAGCGAAAAACCAGGCAAAAAGCTTGCATTTGGAGATGAATCGGAATGTATAAATATGATAACGGTCAGATACGATTGGAAGATTTCGGACATCCGATAGGTATGAATTTAAAAAAAGATAATCGTTGGGTAAAGAAGGCACAGTATATTCCTTGGAATGAAATAGAGAAAAAATATGCAAAACTATTCTCAAATAAAAAAGGAAATGTTGCAAAATCGCTCAGACTTGAACTTGGAGCCTGCATAATACAAGCAGAATACAGATATTCCGATATAGAAACCGTATTACAAATACAGGAAAATCCATATCTTCAATACTTTTGCGGATACAAAGCGTATGATGACAGTAAACCGCCATTTGATCCGTCTATGATGGTATATTTCAGAAAAAGACTCACTGCGGAAATCATTGGTGAAATCAATGAAATGATAATAGAGAAAGAGCAGTCAAAAGAAGATAAAACATCATCTGATGATAACGATGATAATGACAACCACAAAAACAGCGGAACAATGATAGTTGATGCAACCTGTGCACCGTCACAGATTGCATATCCTCAAGACACATCAGTGCTGAATCAGGCAAGAGAAAGCACTGAAAAAATAATAGACCTGTTCGATAACTTAAAGTTGAAAATTATAAATACCACAAATTAAAGAAACACGCAACCCAAAATTTTTGCGTTTATTTCTATACCGAGAAGATAAAATACGAAATCTTTTTAAATAGCGATTAACATGTTTAACATAAATTCTCTTTCTTGAAATCGTATGATTATATTGTATTTCTTCCGTTGAAAGTTTATGTTTTTAATGCTTTGATATTTAGAATCCAGTTTTTATAATCCAATTTCATATAAAATTCTCCTTTCAGCAGATAAAGCAGGCCATGGATTCCACCATTTCCTGCTCTAACTGTTTATATAATTTATTCAGATACTTTTTCAGGCTGTCTGCCGTATCATAGGACGGCATAAAAAGTCATAATTTACACAAGTGCTGCACCCAAAGCTTTACAAGCGGAAATCGCATCGTCATTCGGTGCATCGTTACATATTACTGAGTCACATGCAAAAACTGCTCCGTCAGAAGTGCAGGTATCTTCCCAATTACGCATCCACTCGCCATCGCCCCAGCCATAGGAGCCGAACAATGCAATTTTCTTACCTTTGAGCTTTGGTTCACAAGAAACAAACATTGGTTCAAATTCGCTGTCTTCAAGTTGTTCAGACCCCATTGACGGGCAACCGAAAGCAATTGCATCAAACGAATCTATCATTGATTCATCAAATTCTGTTGCTTTCAGCATTACACCTTCGGCTCCTTTTTCTTTTACACCTTCAAGAACTGCGGTTGCCATTTCCTCCGTATTACCTGTTCCACTCCAGTAAACTACTGCTATTTTACTCATTGTAATCCAACCTTTCTTAATAAAAATTTATATATCAAACGGCAACAGTAAGCCGTTCAATTGACTTTCCTTTTGTCCACTGCTCATAATATACTTTTGTACATTTCTTGTATTTTGCAAATGTCTTTTGTACCTTATTTACATCTCCATATACCTTCCAGCAACCGACGCATTTACATTTTGCAGCCTTATTCTCTATAAATCCGCACACATCCTCGGGAGGATAACCAAGGAACAGTCCGATTTCGTGAGGAAATTCCTTGCTGTCAGTCAGCCTTTGCATAAGCTGAATAATACAACGTTCGGGTTTTACTGTTGTATATCCGTATTTTTTCAGCAGACGACAGGCAATATCCTGCTTTAAATCCTGTGAAAGCTTTGACGGACGATACACATAAATCAACGCTCGGTTATTCTGAAATCTCAAAGGTAAAACACGAAGTCCTTTCTTTACGAGGACAACATTTAAATTTCTTACGCTTTGCTTTACTTCAAGCTCGTCATTAAAATGACAAGAAAACATATTTGCGGTTTTCATTCCTGCGAGCGTTGGTGAACAATGACGCACCAATAATTCTTCAGACATTAATTTTCCTCCATGTCAAAAATCCACTGCATATTCTTCAAGAATATTTCTTAATGCATTTATTGAGCTTGTGTGAGAACGAGCAATCTTCACATTCCGCCCTTTTGTTTCGTTGAGAGCACATCGTATCATTTTGTGAGAAACAGTATTTGTAAATAGTACAAGCAAGTCGGGTGATCCGATATTCTTCAAGCCATTTGCCATTTTCGGATATACCTTTGCCTTACATTTGTACTCACTGCAAAGATTTTTATATTGACGGATCATACATTCGTTTCCGCCGACTATAACTACACTCATATAATATACCTCCCTTGTTCAAATTAGAAAGTGCTAACTATTGTTGAAAAATATACTTGCATTACCAGCAATGGATAATATCATTTCAATCGTCGGAGCCTTAATAGAAAAGACTGCATTTTGAGAAACATAGTAAAATATTTTTCTGTCACAATTTATTTATTCAGCACATTTGAGTGCTTCTACCATATCAATTTTTCTGTTTTTTCTTGCAACCATCCAACTCACAAGTAAAGAAACACCGAATGTAAGCAGTACGCTTACAGAATATGTAAGAATACCTATTGTCATACTAAGCTCATACTCACTGACAAGAGAAGTTATTAACGCATAAAGCACACCTGCACCGGCAGGGAGTCCTATAATTATTCCTATAACCGTCAGCCATATATTCTGACTGATTAATAGTCTTCCGATATGTCTGTCACGGAAACCAAGCACCTTTAGCGTTGCAAGCTCTCGACTGCGCTCAACATAACTCATAACACCAAGATTATAAAGTACAACCACTCCAAGAATAACAGCAGCCAGAACAAAGATCATCACCATCAGATTCATAATCTCCATAAAACTGTCATAGCTCTCCATAATAGTCTTCTTATCTTGCTTGGCAGAAATTATAGAAAAGTTTTCAATATTCTCGGAAATTTCGTCTGTATATATTGAACTGATATGATATGGAATTCCTGCACTTTGTGCATAAGTATCGCTCATAATAATGCACTCTGTCATAAGAGAACGCAGATACCCTGCTACCTTAACTTTATAGATTTCATCGCTTCTGTAAGGTGAAAATTCAATTGTATCTCCGATATTAGCTGTATCTTCAAGGCGAAGGCAGAGATATACGCCGTCATCACCAAGCTTTGAGAGCTCATTGTTTTTATCTATAAATCTAATTTTATCATTATCAGAGTGATAAACCTCCAAGGCTATATTTTCACCCTCATAGCTTATCCCGGAAGAAGCAACAAAGTCACCGTTCAAATTTTCGGCAAGTTTTTCAGCTTCATTGTTAGGTGCAGACTCAGAAAGAGTGACTTTAGTTGTATAGTTGCTTATATCCTCATCAAGCGACTTCATAAAGTTTTCCATAGTGTCTTTCATTCCAAGACCGCCTACGAGCAGAAGCATACAGCCGATAACACCCACAAGTGTCATTGCAGAGCGTGACTTATGACGAAAAACATCACGGATGTTCCACTTTGTCCCAAAAGGCAGTTTCTCCCAGAACGGCAATTTTTCAATTACACTCTTTTTCATAGCCTTTGGAGCATACGGACGAAGTGCATCAGCTGCTGTACCTTTAAGCATTTTCTTTACAGACAAATAGCTTATCAGGGTAAGAAGAAGCACAACAAAGATAAGTATAGGCACGCACATAGGCGGCATAACAAGCTTCCATTCGGGTATATCAAAATATGTACTCATAGTACCCTCAGGACTGATTATCATAGCCGCAACACCGTATCCCAGTAATACGCCCAGCAAAGTCCCAACAAGTCCTATTACCAATCCGTAACAGGTATAGTGGCGGATAATTTTGCGATCCCTGAAACCAAGTGCTTTCAATGTACCTATTTGCACCTTTTCGTTTGCAGCAATACGATGCATAGTAGTAACCATTGTCAATACCGCTATAGCAAGGAAAAGAACCGGAAGAATTGAACCCATAGTCTTACCTTCCTCTGCTTAGCTCTGAGCACCTGCATAGGCTGTATGCTCATCCTTTGAGGTTACCATAATTGTACGTCCTGTTGCACTCTTTACAGCTTCTTCAAAATCCGACTTTTCCATATTGGAAAGGACATTAATTTGCGGATAAAAAGCAATTCCAAGTGAGTTTTCCAGTTTATTCGGTGAAATGTAAGCAAAGCCAAAGGTCGAATAGTCGGGCATCACTTGGTTTTCATCTGCAACGCAAATCATATTTTCTCCGCTTTTAGCCAATCCGACTACTTTACCACTTATGTCAACTCCCTTGTAATTTAAGGTCAGAGTGTCACCCAAAGCAATATCATTCTCTTCAGCGAAGCGGTCTGACAACCATATTCCATCGGAGTTTTTATTATAGTCGGCACCCTCCGTAACAAGCATAGTTGAAACCGAATAATTTTCCGAAACATTCAGTGATAAGGATTTTTTTGTGTCTTTTATTTCTGCATTGACAGATAAATATCTTGTAGCGGAATCCACACCGCTTATGTCCTGTACAGCTTTTATGTCTTCTTCGGTAAAACCTGTTTCTGAATACAATCTGAAGTCAGCATACTTTGTATTCTCAAAAAATGAATATGTATTGCTTTCAATACTCTGCCACTCAATGTTAAAACCAAGAAACACTCCGACACCTATGGTAATCATAATGATCATCGAAATAAACTGAGACTTATATCTCCACGCTGTGCGGAATAACTTTCTTATCAGCATATTACCACTCCACTTCGTCAGCAGTCATAGGATTCTGCTGTTCCTCGTAGGATTTGATTTTTCCGTTTTTAACCCTTATAACTACATCAGCCATTTTTGCAATGTTTTGATTGTAAGTTACTATAACGATTGTCTTGCCATAATTTCTTGCCATAGAAAGCAAAAGTTTAAGCACAAGCACACCTGTTTCTGAATCAAGTGCACCTGTTGGCTCATCACAAAGAAGAATTTTCGGATTCTTTGCAAGAGCTCGTGCAATGGAAACACGCTGCTGTTCACCACCCGAAAGCTCGGACGGAAAATTCTTTAAATGGTCAGAAAGTCCTACCTCGGAAATCATCTGTTTTGCATCAAGTGCATTTGGTGCAATATCCTTGACAAGTGCAACGTTTTCCTGCACTGTCAAAGTCGGAATAAGGTTATAGAACTGAAATACAAATCCAACTGTTGAAGCACGGTAGTCTGAAAGCTCATTATTGGAAAGCGTTGAAATATCTTTTCCGTTTACCGTAATTTTTCCGCTTGTCGGACTGTCAAGTCCACCAAGCATATTTAAAAGCGTACTTTTTCCGGCTCCACTCGGACCGAGAATAACAACAAATTTTCCTTCATCAAGGCTAAAACTTACGCTGTCAAGCGCTTTTTGAACATGGTCACCGCTTGTATATATTCTGGTGACGTTCTCAAATTCTACTATAGGCATTGATTCTCCTCCTTCTCACATTATAATTTTACATCTTATCTGTTCAAGACTATTATCCGATAGTTCTGCAAGTATATAATAAATTACTGTTTCAGGACAGTATTCTTTAGAAATATAATCTGTAAAAATTAAAGAAATAGCTTGATAATATTCACTATATCGTTTCGCTGTTTCTAATCCTTCAGAAGTAAAAAATACAGGTGCGCGATTATCTTTCTTCACAAGATTCATTTTGCTTAAAATATTAATCATTGAATGTACACTGGGTTTTGTCACTCCGAGATTTTTAGCCAATTCCTGACTTTTAATTTCCTTGTTTGATTCACTCATTTTTTTCATAACAAGCAAATATTTTATATGCGAAGCAGAAAGTTTTAATTCGTTAGCCATTGCTAACCTCCATATAAAAATCAAGGGAAGCAAGAGTATCCTGCTTCCCCTAAAAATTATTTTTTAGAATGACAGGAGCAGCTCATAGGGCTGTTTGAACAACCACAGCCACAACCACAGCTAGAATTACAGGAGTCGCTCATTGGGCTGTTTGGACAACCACAGCCACAACCACAGCCACAACCACAAGAGGATTTTCCTTTTTTCTTATTTCGTACCATTGAGATTATAATTATGGCAACTACCGCAACTATTATCAATGAAATTATAATTGTCGCTAAGTTCTGATAAATCCAAGTAAGCATTTAAAAACTTCCTTTCCGTTTAAATTTATACGTTATTTTGAAACCTTAACCATTTTGTTGAACTTAGTGGACTCCTTGTAGGGCTTGAACAGCATATACAGCATACCGGCAAGCAAGAGAATTGCAACGATAAGTCCGATAACATTGAGGTTGCCTGTAAAGGCTGAAGCAATTTGATTAATCATCAGCGAAATTGCGTATGCAAAACCGCACTGATAAAGGATTGCAAACGCAGTCCATTTTGCCGAGTTCATTTCACGCTTGATTGCACCGATTGCGGCAAAGCAAGGTGCACAAAGCAGGTTGAAAGTGAGGAACGAGAAACCGCTGACGGAAGTAAATGCTGCTACAATGTTCTGATATACGCTTGCTTCACCGCCGCCGTAGAGAATACCGAGAGTTCCGACGATATTTTCCTTTGCAACAAGTCCTGTGATTGATGCAACAGCTGCTTGCCAGTTGCCCCAACCGAGAGGATTGAATATCCAAGCAATTGCGTTACCTATTGCGGCAAGGATACTGCAGTCGATTTGCTCGTCTGAAAGCATCTGGAATGTGCCGTCAACAAAGCCGAAGTAGGTTGTAAACCATACAAGGATTGTAGAAATGAGAATGATTGTGCCTGCCTTCTTGATGAATGACCAGCCACGTTCCCACATTGAACGCAGAACGTTTCCGACAGTCGGCATATGATATGCAGGCAATTCCATAACAAACGGTGCAGGCTCGCCCAAGAACGGTCTTGTCTTTTTTAGCATAATACCCGAAATGATGATAGCCGCCATACCCATAAAGTATGCACTTGGTGCTACCCACCACGCTCCGCCGAAGATTGCACCTGCAATCATTGAGATAAACGGAAGCTTTGCACCGCAGGGGATAAATGTTGTAGTCATAATCGTCATTCTGCGGTCACGTTCGTTTTCAATCGTTCTTGATGCCATAATGCCTGGAACGCCACAGCCTGTGCCTATAAGAACAGGGATAAATGATTTACCCGAAAGTCCGAATTTACGGAAGATACGGTCGAGAACAAATGCAATTCGTGACATATAGCCGCACGCTTCAAGGAATGCAAGGAAGATAAACAGCACAAGCATCTGTGGAACAAAGCCGAGAACCGCACCAAGACCAGCGACAATACCATCGAGAATTAAGCCCTGCAACCAATCTGCACAATTTACTGCGTTGAGTCCGTCCTCAACAAGTACAGGAATACCGGGTATCCACACACCGTAGTTTGCAGGATCTGGTTCTTCACATTCATATTTTTCAAAAACTTCTACAGCAGCTGACAGTTCCTCACCTGTATATGTAACATCTTCAGTTGCGAGAGTTTCTTCGTCTTCAAGGGTGTATTCAGCCGTATCGCCCGGTAAGAACTGTGAAGAATACGATTTTAAAGCAGCTAAGGCAACAGATGAATCAAAGGTTTCAGACTCGGTATCAAGTGCCTCGGCAAGCTCCTCGCTTCCCTCTTTTTCTAAATCTATAAATGCGTTTACAACATTCGTTGCGTCACCGAATTCTTTTGCATCTTTTTCATACGCTGACGAGCCTATTCCGAGCAGATGCCAGCCGTCACCGAAAACACCGTCGTTTGCCCAGTCAGTCGCCCATGTGCCGACAGTTGTTACCGACACAAAATACACAATGAACATAATCACTGCAAAAATCGGAAGTGCGGCAAAGCGGTTTGTGACAACCTTGTCTATTTTATCAGAGGTTGAAAGCTTGCCTGCACTCTTCTTTTTATAACAACCCTTCATAAGCTGTGCAATATAAACGTATCGCTCGTTTGTTATAATACTCTCTGCATCGTCGTCAAGCTCATCCTCAGCCGCCTTGATGTCCTGCTCTATATGACTAAGAGTGGTTTCGGATAGTTTAAGCTGTTCAAGCACCTTGTCGTCACGCTCAAACATTTTGATCGCATACCAGCGTTGCTGTTCGGCAGGCATATCGTGAACAGCAACCTCTTCTATATGCGCAATTGCGTGTTCAACAGGTCCCGAGAATGTATGCATAGGAACTGTTTTTGCATTTTTTGCTGCATCAATTGCCGCCTCTGCGGCTTCCATAATGCCGTTTCCTTTGAGAGCTGAAATCTCTACAATCTTACAGCCAAGCTCACGGGAAAGCTCTTCAATGTTAATTTTATCGCCGTTCTTTTTGACAATATCCATCATATTGATTGCAACGACTACGGGAATACCAAGCTCCGTAAGCTGTGTTGTAAGGTACAGGTTTCTTTCTAGATTTGTACCGTCGATAATGTTTAAAATCGCATTCGGACGCTCGGTGATAAGATAATTTCTTGCCACAACTTCCTCCAATGTGTACGGAGAAAGAGAATAAATACCGGGCAGATCGGTGATGATTACACCATCGTGCTTTTTTAGCTTGCCTTCCTTTTTCTCTACTGTAACACCGGGCCAGTTACCGACAAACTGATTTGAGCCTGTCAAAGCATTGAACAGAGTTGTTTTACCGCAGTTCGGATTACCTGCAAGAGCAATTCGCAAATCCATATATATTTCCTCACTTTCAAGTTAGTTTTCGCTAACCAATATTTTAAAAAATAAGGGGATTTAAGCCCCTTATTAATAATTATTCTACCTCAATCATTTCAGCGTCTGCTTTGCGTATTGAAAGTTCATATCCTCGAACAGTTACTTCAATGGGATCGCCCAAGGGTGCAACTTTGCGGATATGTACTTCAACACCTTTTGTAATCCCCATATCCATAATGCGACGTTTGACTGCCCCCTCGCCATGTAGCTTTATAACTTTGACGGTATCACCGATTTTTGCCTGTCTTAAAGTTTTCATCTGTTTTTCCCTCCTCGTGTATAAATTAAGCTTATATTGCACAGACAGCTAAATCATAATCTTATGTGCCATTTCCTTGCTTATTGCTATGCGAGATTCCTTTACTTTTACTATTACATTTCCACCAATTGTGTTAATTACCGTTACAGCTCCTCCCACATTAAAACCGAGGTTTTCAAGATGCGTTCTGACTTCCTGCTTTCCGCCGATTTTTTTAATTATGTTTTCTTCCCCGATGTCTGCAAATGTAAGTGGCATCATTTTTTCACCTTCTTCAATATTGCGACACATTTTGCATTTTAACAGATTAGCATACGCTAACCATAGAGCTAAACAAACGGTTAGCTTCCACTAACCAAATACTATTTTAACCAGAATAAATGGAATTGTCAACACTATTTTCCCTGTATTAAGAAATTTCAGCAAAGTAAACGATAGGTTAGCATTAGCTAACCTATCGTTTATGCAATACTTCTATATTGTTTTAACTTTCTTGTAAACTCAACACTACAATCTCGAGCATCTACTGCTTGATTTCAACAAAAAATTGTGTTATCCTATTTTCAAATAAAAGCAATTTTCAGACGATAATCTTAGGAGGAATTTATATGCACCTACAGGAATCAGGCGAAATGTACCTTGAAACAATTTATATCTTATCAAAAAAACACGGTACAGTCCGCTCTATTGATGTTTGTGAATATATGGGCTTCTCAAAACCAAGTGTCAGTCGTGCTGTAGGTATTTTAAAAAACGGGGGTTATGTGACCAGTGATGCTGATGGATTTTTATCGCTTACGGATGCAGGTCTTGAAGTAGCACAAAAAATATATGAACGACATACAATGCTTACTAATTATTTAATACGACTTGGAGTAAGCGAAAAGACAGCGGAAATGGATGCCTGTAAAATGGAACACGATATCAGCGACGAAACTTTTGAGGCAATGAAACGACATGCTAAAAAACATGAAAATAACAGAACGGGAGATTGTAAAATGAAGATGCAAAAATAAAATATCCATAGTGACGATTCTGTGGTAGAATAAAGTTGCCAAACAAATTCACTGAAAGGATCATCACTATGGACAATCAACATTTTATCACGAAACACAAAAAATGGCAACACATAACCGACGAGGAAAGATATTATATTCAGTTTGCTCTGAAAGAAGGCAAGAACATTAATCAAATAGCCATAGCCTTAGGACGCTCATATAATGCCGTTAAAAATGAAATCAAGAAAGGTACAGTCTTGCTTTATAAGGGCAAAGTAAAGCGTTACAAGGCTGTTGAAGGCAAGAAACAATATCTTGAAAACCGCAAGAACTCGGTTCCGAATTATCAATGTCTTGAAAAGGCGAGATTTCTTGAATTTGTTGTTGATAAAGTCAGGAATGACCGTTGGTCATTAGACGCTTGCGTCGGCTATGCTCTGTCATCAGGCTTATTTAAACGAAAGGAAATTGTTTGTACAAAAACGTTGTATAACTATGTTGACCTTGGACTTCTGCCTATCAAAAACATCGATTTACCTGAGAAGACCAGCAGAAAGAAGAAATCAACAACCGTCCGAAAAAATAAGCGTGTGCTTGGTAACAGCATAGAGGAACGCCCAAAAGACATTGAAGAACGCAATGAGTTCGGGCATTGGGAAATAGATACCGTTGTTGGAACAAAGGACGAAAGCGAGCCTTCCGTTCTTACAATCGTTGAAAGGCAAACAAGAATGTCATTGTGGTTTAAGATCAAAGCACATACATCAGAGGCTGTAACGGAGGCTTTGAACAAGCTTGTTCAATCGTTTGCTGATAAAGCGGCTTTGGTCTTCAAAACGATTACAGGTGATAACGGCTCTGAATTTGCTCAAATCGCTGACCTTGAAGGGAAAGGCTTACAGATCTATTTTACTCATCCGTATTCCTCCTGGGAAAAAGGAACAAACGAGTGTCACAATAAAATGCTTCGCAGATTTATTCCAAAAGGCAAAGCAATTTCTGATTACTCAGCCGATGACATCTTGTTCTTTTCAGATATTATCAACAACTTGCCAAGAAAAATCCTGAACTATCAAACACCTGAGCAACTTTTTGAACAACAACTCGATTTGATTTATGCTGTTTAGCTTTCTTTATTCTATTGTGATGAATTGCCATACTAATTGTGGGAATGTTCAGAGGACACCATTCCTTGCAGTTAATAAAAGCTAAATTTTATTAACTGTTAATGTATGTTCCAAATGTGCAAAAATATACCGCCATATTTCTATGAAGGTTAAAATTAAAAATCACTTTTACAACTATTACAATGCCATTCTTTAGATACTTTGCCAGCGGCAAAGACACCAAAAACGGCAATTTTACCAACTTTTGAAATTGTGGATATTTTTTTAGTATTGGTTGAATGACAGTATGGACATTGAACTGTTTTTGTTGCATTAAGATTGATACCGTTGAGAACTTTATTATAAGTCAATGCACCACAAGATGTACATTCTCCAAACTCTGAAACATAATCAAATAAGATTTTTTGATATGATTGATTACATCCACATTTAGGACATTTAATTTCAATTATACCAATAACTTTTGAATTTTCACTCATAATATTCACCCTCTTTTGTAATATTGTAATATAATTTATCGCTCTTTTATTGTAATGCGATTAAGACTTCTGGGAATACAAGGAGCGACAAGTTTTGAGCTAGTGAGTGCCGCAACAGCTAAACTATCTGGCAAGGAATTAATAGCAGCACTTGCTACAACTAATTTAACTAACAAAGAACGAGAAAGAATATTAATAGAACATGGATTAAGTGGTGCTGTACTTAAAACATCAATGCAAACATTGGCACAATCAACAGCTAATACTACTGCAACTGTAACAACAGGAGCATTAACAACAGCAACAAGTGGATTAAGTGCTGCGTTTAGAGGTCTTTGGAATGTAATTAAAGCACACCCAATAATGACTATTATTGCAACAGTAACAATGGCAATATCATTGTTTGAACAATTAAGACAACAAACTGAAGAAGCATCAAGAGAAGCAACACAAAATGCTGTTAATGGTGCAAATGATTTAAAAAATTCATTAGATGATATTGATAGTTATATTAGGGCGTGTCTGAAAAGAAAAAATTGCACAAAGAAATCAAAAGTGGTAATATAAAAGCAAAAAAGGAATAAATAAAATGACAATAAGACGATATGAGATGAGCGATGAACAATGGGATAGAATAAAAGATATGTTTCCAAGAGCCAGAACAGGCAGACCCCCAAAAGACAACAGAATTATGTTCAATGCAATACTGTGGATAGCAAGGAGCGGTTCAGCCTGGAGAGATTTGCCTGAAAGATATGGAGCATATCAAACTGTTTACAGCCGTTTTTGTAAATGGAGAGATGATGGAACTTTGCTGAAAATTTTTGAAGCATTGAATGAAGATGCTGATTTTGAAAATCTTAGTATAGACAGTACCTCTGTAAAAGCACACCCGCAAAGTGCAGGGGCTAAAAAAGGGCTGTAAATTCAGAAAATAACCAATTTATCGGAGTCAGCAGAGGCGGTAAAAACACAAAAAT
>JAQXZA010000055.1 GCA_029226955.1 Clostridia bacterium
TTCTTATTGCTCTTTTTGTTATTGCTATTTTATCCATTCTAATCTACTCCATTCCGGTCTATAGACTTGCTCAGACCTGTTTGGAGTTATTTTAACATTACACTCTTATATTTGGTAGCCGCCTGAACATTGAGGGGATACTTTCTATCAAAAAGTTTTTCAAATAATTTTTGAGACAAATATCCTCTGTCAGCAAATAGCTTGCCGTACAGTTCTTTTGTTAATTTGGAAATAACTTCCCAATCTCTGTCATCAACATTGCCGGCAGTAAGGCAGACTGACAGAATTTCTCCCATATCATTGATAACCAGATGAAGTTTGAAACCGTAAAACCAGCCCGTAGAGCTTTTTCCACGCTGTGCAAGGTCTTTGAATACTTTATGAGAATAAATCCTATGGGAATCGCAAACATCAAGAGTTGTAGAATCAATAAAATTTATTCCTGTACACTTGCCAACTCTATACTTCATGAGGTATAATGTTAATGGAACTATTGACATTTTCATAATTTCTACAAAACGGTTGTAACTTACCAGTTTTGGAAAATATGGCTTTAATATAGTGCTTACAAATTTCAGATAATACCATTTGAACGTTCTCTGATTTGATAAATGAAAATAAATGACTATGGTCATAATTTCACTTAATGACATTGATGTTTTTGGTATAATCTGTTCTTTACTCATCAGCAGATGTGTTTGGCAGTATTCCTCATAAGCCTTGCAAAAGTCGTCAACATCGCAAAATATTGCTAATAGTTCTTCCATGAAAATCTGTCCTTTCTTTTGGTTGGTGTTTGTTTCGTACCTAATTATACCAAATTTAAGGCAGATTTTCTTTTTTATTTTTTATTTTTTCATCGAACTCACGTTTATTATGTTTTTCAGCCACTCTGTAAGATCAATCCTGCTTTCATTAAGAGTAAAATAATATGACTTTAACTTAAATTCGGATATGCTTTCAATGAAATGTTCATAGTTGGATTTTACTGATTGAAACCCATTCAGACACAATACTGAAATTAACAAATCAAAAAGATGTTCTTTGATTGGAGTGCTTTCTTTTGAAAATATTTTCCAAAATGCTTTTTTTAGCTTGCTTATTGTAGGTGTTTTGGTATATAATGTTTTCATGTGAATTACTCCTTTAGGTTTCCAATGGTTTATTTGGTCATTTACCATTTTATCACCTTTTGGTCAGTAATTCGCTTTTTATTTTATGAAAACTTGGAAACTGGTATAAAGTTCTTAAAAATTTTTAACAAAACACTTGAAATTTTAAACAAGATGTTATAAGATGTTATTAACATAATATAATTCAGGTATTCGTAAATAAATAATCAATCAGGAGGTAATTTACAGTGAACAGATTAAAAGACAAAGTTGCTATTGTAACCGGTTCAACAAGCGGTATCGGCGTAGGTATCGCAAAGGTTTTTGCCGCTGAGGGTGCAAAGGTTATAGTTTGTGGTCGCCGTGAGGCAAAAGGACAGGCTGTTGTTGACAGCATTGTCAAAGACGGCGGAGAAGCGTCTTATCATTTTATGGACATCACAGCAGTTGAAAGCATTGACGCTTTACTGAAAGACACCGCTGAAAAATACGGCAAAATTGATATTCTCGTAAACAATGCCGCTAATGTTGCACTTAAAGACGGTCGTGTTGACGAACTGACGCTTGAAATGTGGGACGGAATTTTTCAGAGCGACCTTCGTGGAACATTCTATGCCGTTAAACAGGTACTGCCTTATATGAAAGCAAACAAAGGCGGTTCAATCATCAATATAGGTTCAATGGCATCGTGTGGCGGTGACCTTGGTTCAACAGCCTATGCCTGTGCAAAAGCCGGTGTTGATATGCTTACAAAATCAACAGCACTTCAATTCGGCAAGGACAATATCCGTTGTAACTGTGTTCGTCCGGGACTTATCGTAACTCCCGAAAATGACGCTCACGTTCCGCCGGTTTTAAAGGATATTTTCCTCAACAATATAATGGTAAATCGTTACGGCTGTCCTGAGGATATTGCAAATATGTGTGTTTATCTTGCATCTGATGAAAGTGAATACTTCACAGGACAGGTTGTTACGGTTGATGGCGGTTTAAATGCTCACGTTTCTACTGTCGGAGAGTTCAAGAAAATGAGTAGCCGTACTTGGTAATATTTCAAAAATTTCAATATGATTTAATGGCGTTAATGACTTTTTCGGTCATCAACGCCATTTTTTCTGAATAAAATTATAAAACTTGTGGTCTGCACTAATTACGCATTACGCATTACGAATTACGCATTGATTTAAAGGCTTATGAGGGTGCGGAATAATATTGAAAAGACAGACCAAAAGCTGATTTGTTCAACGGAATTGGCGGCAGTAATCGGGTATTCGGCTATTTTGTCTTTGTCATTTTTGTATATGATTTTGCCGAGTTTGTCGCCTTTCTTTACAGGTGCGTCAACTTCATCTTTTAATGAAACTTCGGCTGTAATCTTGCTGTCACTGCCTTTTGCGATAAGAAACGGTTTTGAAACATCTGCCGTTGTGCGTACAGTAGGTTTCATTCCGTTTTTTACTTTTATATCGCATACGGCATTTTCGGGAACTGCCGGAACATACATAGCATAATTTGCAAAGCCGTAATCAAGCAGCTTTGCCGCATCAGAAAATCTCTCTTTTCCTGTTGCACTGCCAAGTACAACAGCAATAAGGCTGAGTCCGTCACGCTCAGCCGTTGCACTTATACAGCTACCCGCCTGTGATGTTGTTCCTGTTTTAAGACCTGTAATGCCGTTATAGGTTTTGAGAAGTTTATTTGTGTTTACAAGCTGTGTTTTGCCGCCTCTGAGATAATCAATCCATATTCCGCTGTATTCAAAAATTTTCTTGTGTTTTATTAAATCTTTTGACATCAGTGCAACATCATAGGCACTTGTAACGTGTCCGTCCTCATCAAGTCCGTTACAGTTTTTGAATACAGTTTCTTTCATACCAAGCTGTTGAGCCTTTTTATTCATTTGTGTAACAAATTCATCTTCCGTGCCGCATATATATTCAGCAAGAGCCACAGCCGCATCATTTGCACTCGCAACAACAGTTGCCTTTATCATTTCGTCAACGGTCATTGTTTCGCCCTGTTCAAGCCATATATCCGAACCGCCCATTGATGCGGCGTGTGCTGATGCGGTAACAGTATCGTCAAGGGATATTTTTCCGCCGTCAATAGCCTCCATAACCAAATCAAGCGTCATAACCTTTGTAATTGACGCACAGGCACGAACCTCGTGGGGATTTTTTTCGTACAGAATTTCTCCTGTTTCAGCGTCCATAAGTACCGCTGACGGTGCCGTTATTTCTTCATCTGACAGTGCATAAGCATAAAACGGAAAATACAATGCCACAACGGTAAAAGACAGTATTATCGAAATTATCCTCAGAAACCTCATAAAAATACCGCACCCCCAAAGCATATCTGATATAAACTATATGCCCTGAAAGCACGGTATATGAAATTATTCTCCTGTTTCAGCAAGAAATGCGTCAATCTCACGTTTAAGACGTGAAACAGGCAGTCCGACTATATTATAGTAATCTCCGTTGATTGATTTTACAAATAATGCACCTTTGTTTTGTATGCCGTAGCCGCCGGCTTTGTCATAAGGTTCGGAAGTGTTGACATACTGTTCTATTTCCTCGTTGGTAAGTTCATAAAACTCAACATCAGTCGAAACCGAAAACGACTTTGATTTATCGTGATAATAAAGACAACAGCCTGTTATAACTTTATGAGTTTTTCCCGAAAGCATATTCATCATTTTTCGTGCGTCGTTTGTATCACGGGGTTTATTGAGGATTTTTCCGTCAATAATTACAGACGTGTCACAGCCGATTACCAAAGACTTTCTGTACTGTACCGCAATTTCCTCTGTCTTTGCACAGGCAAGATATTCGGGGCATTTTTCCACTTCAAGATTACGGGGAACATACTCACGAATATCTGACGGTATTACACGAAAATTATCAAATATCATTGAAAGAAGTTTTTTTCTTCTTGGTGACGCTGATGCAAGAATTATATCCATTGTTCTCTTACTCCTCTTTACTATTTATTATTCCTGTGAAGAAATAAGTTGTTTATATATTTCTCCCTTTTTAATACCTGTTATCTTTGAACTTTCCTTTGCCGCCTCTGAAAGTGACATTCCGCCCTCGCTTAATTCTCTTGCAAGTGCGGCGGCATCTTCAATAGTCATTTCCTTTTTTTCGGGTTCAGCCGCACCCTCGATTATAAGCACAATTTCGCCCTTTATACTGCCGTCGGCATATTTTTCCGACGCATCTTTCAGAGTTGTTCTTATGACTTCCTCGTGAATTTTCGTCAGTTCACGGACTATTGAAATTCGTCTGTCGCCGAAATATTTATATAAATCAACAAGCGTTGCCGCAAGTTTATGCGGTGCCTCATAAAAAACCATTGTACGTCTTTCGTTTTTCAGTGACAGCAAGTGTTCCTTTCTGCTCGGCTTGTTCACACTGAGAAAACCCTCAAATGTAAACCTACCTGTCGGCAATCCTGATATTGCAAGAGCCGACGCCATTGCGGTAGGGCCGGGAACAGCACAGACCTGTATTCCCCTGTCGGCACACTGCTTAACAAGTAATTCGCCAGGGTCGGAAATTGCCGGCATACCAGCGTCCGTTACAATAGCACAGTTTTCGCCGTTTTCAATACGCTGACATATTTCTTCCCCACGGTCGTGAGTGTTATATTTGTGATAGCTGACCATAGGTGTATTTATATTGAATTTATTGAGAAGTTTTATTGTAACCCTTGTGTCCTCAGCCGCAATAAAATCAACACTTGATAATGTTTCAATCGCACGTGGCGAAAAATCCGACAAATTTCCTATCGGCGTACCGACTACAAACAGCTTTCCGCTCATTAAATATATGCCTCCTTATATGCACCGTAAATTTCAAGCATTTCATCAGAAAAACAGCCGTCCTCTTTTTCTATGAACAGCACAGGCTCGACTATAAGACCGTTCGGTCTGCCGCCCCGCCGTCCCTCAATCAGAAACAGCTTTGGTGCTTTGTTTGCCCTTTGCTGAACAAAACGCAGACGCTTTGGTTCAATGCCGTATTTACGCATTGAGAGTATAACATCACTGAGTCTTTCGGGACGCTGACACATACAAAGTTTTCCTGAAAAATTCAATAATTTTGCGGCTGTCTGTGCAATATCGTCCATTGTACATAATTCTTCGTGACGGGCAATTTTATGTGCATTTTCAGGATTTACGATTCCCGTTCCAGCCGCTTTATAAGGCGGATTGCACACAACAAGGTCATAACTTGAAAATTCCACTTTTCCTTTTAGATTACATAAATCTTCATTTATTACGTCTATTTTATCTTGCAGTGAATTATATTCTATACTTCGTTCAAGCATTGAACACGCATTACTCTGAATTTCAACAGCGGTTACTTTTTTTGGTATGCCGTCACGACTCCATATAAGCGGTATTGCCCCGCAACCACTGCCCAGGTCACACGCTTTATCGTTTTTGTGTGGCATTGAAAAATTTGCAAGCAGTACGGTATCAGTCCAGAAACGGTGTTCATCTGACACAATAACCTTGATTCCGTTGCCGAGCGGTTCGAGTTTTTCACCGTCTTTCAGCATAAAAACACTCCTGTAAACCTGTAATATAATAATTATTATAGCACAAACTATATTTTTCGTAAAGACAGACAATACACCATATTTATTTTCTTTTGTGGCAATATACAGGAATTTTTAGTCATATTTAACAAAATTATGTCAAATATGAATTACTTGTATATAGATTTATAAAATAAATGAGAATTTTAAGATTTTACAAAAATAATATTGCTTTTTTCTGATTGCGTGATAAAATATAGATAGATTATAAAAAGGAGGCTGTTACTATGGCTTACAAAATCTCTGATGATTGTATTTCTTGCGGTGCTTGTGCCGCAGAATGTCCTTGCGGTGCTATTTCAGAAGGCGACGGCAAGTACGAAATCAACGCTGACGCTTGTTCAGAATGTGGTTCTTGTGCTACTGTATGCCCTGTTGGTGCACCAAGCCAGGAATAATTTTCTTATTGAAAATTAACGTTGCGGACAGTATGTTTTTTGCATACTGTCCGCTTTTTATTGTTGTTTTTTGACGGACTGTATTAACCCTGAGCGTCAGCGGCTTTTTTCAGGGCAATATATTTATTTTTTATCTTCTCATAAAAAGGCACTGTGTTTGTTTTCTGACCGTATTTTCCGAGTAAAAAATGATAAAATTCGTTTTTATCGTTAGTTTCAACAAGTGCCTTGTTTATATCCGCATAAATCTCCTCGTCATAAGGCAATTCACATTCATATTTCAGAATATAGCAAACTCTGCTTTCGGCTAATTCTTTGTTCTTCTGTACAAGTGCAAAAATATCGTCATAGCGGTCTTTGATTTTATCGTATAATTCACACTTATTATTGGGACTTTTATATTTTTTTCGCAAAATGCGGAAACATTCAAGTTTATTTTTTGCACTGTCAACCGCATTGAATATATCTTTATATACAGTTTCATTCTGTTCAATACCGCATTTTTTAAGTATAAGGCAAAACGACTGATAAGCCGATTTCTTGCGGTTGATTATCCT
>JAQXZA010000056.1 GCA_029226955.1 Clostridia bacterium
TCCCAATCAAATGGGATATAGGGTGTGCGTTGCACCCGTTTGTAGTAAACATAGCTTAAACTATGTTGAACAATAAAGAAAAATATTTTTAATAAAATCTTTTATAAATTTTATTGTTTTTAATATTTTTTATAACGTAATTGGAATGTAAATGATTTGATTTTAAATTCTTTTAATCTTTCAATCCCCTTTAAATCTTAACTAATTGGAATGTAAATCGAAATCGTAAAACAACACATTTCCTCACCCCTTTTTCTTTAAATCTAGCCCTGAGCAAAACTAAAAAAGCGTGATAAACACAGGAGTTTTGCAGGGTATTTTCTGATTTTATCACTATAAAAATATAGAAACAGCCAACCAAATATAGTATAATTAAATTGAAGCAAAACTAACGAAAGGGGTTGGCTGTTATCTATCGCCAAGAAATTTTACAGGACATTTCATTATTTACTTCAGAACCAAAAGCAAAGTTTTACTCCGATTTGTTTTTAAATTTAGACTTATCAGAAATTTCAGAAAGAACTTCAAAAACAGGTCGTAGGGGTTTTTCAAACCAAGCCAAACTTCGTGCTGCTATTGTTATGAAGTGTGAATGTTTTTCCTGTATTACAGACCTTTTGGATTATCTCCAAAATAATCTTTTAATTGCACATTACTGCGGCTTTGATATTATGAAACCGTTGCCGTCATATTGGACATTAGACCGTTTCATAAACAGTCTGGATAATAATTTGTTGCAAAATCTGATGTGTTCTCAGGTTAAAAAATTATATGAACTCGGTGTTATTGACACTTCATTCATTGCTCTCGACTCCACACCGATTATGGCTAATACTTTTCAGAACAATCCTAAATCATTTAAGAAGAATAAATTTAATCCTGACAATCATCCTAAATCAGATAAAGACTGTGGTCTTGGAGTTCATACTGCATCAAATCAGCATAATGAGCAAAATTTTGAATTTTATTGGGTTTACAAGAATCATGTGCTGGTTGACTGCATTACAGGTTTACCAATTTTCGAGCTTACAACTACAGCTGATGTTGCAGATAGTACTGTTGCTCTCGATATTCTAAACCAAACCAATAGTTTTTTACCTCTTAATGAATGTACTTTTATTGCTGATAAGGCTTATGATGTAAAAGTTATTTATAATACTGTTAAACATCTATACAACGGTAATTGTGCTATTCCTATCAACAAAAGAAATACTAAAAATCCTCAAAAACTTCCGTCCGGTCATCCAATTTGTGAAGCTAGTCTTGCTATGAATAAAGACGGAAAATGTTAATATCAGCGAACTTTAGGCGGCTTTAGCCGCTCTACGAACCTACCGCCTTTTAGGCGGTAGTCGTTCAGTTTGCATCTTCATTTTACAATCTCCCAAAGTTTTTTAATATATATTTTCCAAAATCAGTCAGTTATAACCATTTTATAGAAATTATGAAAATGTCAATAGTTACATTAACATTATACCTTATGAATACAGTATTGGTAAGTGTAGGGGAAAGGGCTGTTATTGAATCTGTTGGAGACTTCTTAAAAAGAATATTTGCAAAATTGAACATTCACGACATCTTTCTATTCATATCGGATAATGCGTCATAAATTTTATGATATATAACTTTGTTAGGATAATATCTGTAATCCGCAAAAACAGAAATTCCGTTGTGATAGAAATATTCCAGAATTGCCGCCGCACAACCCGCACTTCTGCTTTGACCGTATTCACATTGACAAATTATATCCATACCCTGTTCATAGGCTGAATAAATAAATTCCGCTGTTTCATCAGCCTCAGGAAAAAACAAATTATATGCAGAACCGCTGTCCTTTATATCATCAAAATCCAAATCATCAAGTTCAATGTAAAATACACGGTTGCATACCTTGCTGTAATTAACAGGGGAATAATTACGGTCTGTCTTTTTGATTGAATGGTCATAAAAGCTGATTACTGCGGTATTTTGCGGAAAATCACCGCTGACAATAATTTTTTCAATTTCTTGTCGTGAGTAAATTGTTACTTTCATCAAAGATTTATTTTTCTCCAAAAGGATACACCCTTTCAATGCCTTTATCTGTCAGCTTTACAATATCATTATAAATCAATATATGCTTTTTATCATACCAACCCGACATATGATAGTGTCCCGAAAACCAAAGTCTGAATTTTGCCTTTTCGTCTATTTCATCAAAGAACAGCGTTGCGTCAGTTGTCCTGTAAATTTCATCGTGGAACAAATCCTCTTGTATATGTTCGGGTACAGAGTGGGTAACAATTATATCAACATTCCAGTTTACAGACTCTAAATTTTTCCGACCAAGTGCAATTTCTTCCTTGCTTGGCACTTCTTCTTTCCATATTGACTCTCCGAGTTTTCGGTATTGTTTATCGTGACTTTCCGCACCGCCAAAAGCAAAAATCCGCTTGCCGTCAATTTCAAAGACACTGCCACGACAAAGATGAATTATATTTTCCGTAATTTTTTGCACCTTGCCGCCGTGCCAGTCTTCTGTCGGATACTCTTTGAGCATATCGAAATTTTCGTGATTTCCGTCAATCCAAAGTGTTGTCCACGGTTTTTCATCAAGCCATTTAAGCCAATGTTTTTCATTTTCTGAATTATTCCAGAGTAAACCGAAATCTCCGCATATAATAACATAATCCGAGCGTGTCAGTTCATTCTGTACAGTAAAGCAAGATGAAGACAGCTTATGTATATCGTGATGTCCGTGAATATCGCCTGTAATGAAAATCATAAAAATCCTCCTCTGAAATAATTTATGTTTTTTCTTTCCGTCAGGATAAGCAATAAACTTTGTTTCAAGTGCGTTTAAATCAAAAAATCCGCTACTTTCAATCTGTCAAGCAACAGTTTGTTTCCTCTTCTCTCATTATATACTTTATTATAACTGTCAAAATAAGCAATAAAGGCTGTTTCAAGTGCGTCCAAATCAGAAAATCCGCTACTTTCAAGCGGTATATATTTTTTGGAAAAATTATTGTTCTCTGAACGGAATAATCTGTCAAACTTCGACTGCGAACTTTTGTGATAATGGTCACACATTCGACTTCTTATGTTTTTTGCCTGTCCTACATAATATTTATCCTCTTTTGTATTCCACAGAATATATACACCTCTTACATCAGGTGCATCATTCTTATCGTTAAAGCTACCTGCTTTATCATACAAACTGCTCAAATGTTCTATATCCAAAATATAAAATTTATCAAGCTGAGATTGTCTTTTTTCATCTTCACCCTCAACAGTATATGTCACTATTGCCTTTTCCTTATCATATTTGTTTACTGTGATGTTATGTTTTCCGTTCAGGTTTACCCATGTCAATTTATTTCCGCTTTTTAACAAGTCACCGCTTTTCAGTCTTTGAACAAGCTGCTTGTTTACGCACGAGCAAAAAGTATCGACTGCTTTTTCCGCATTATATTCTTTTGTGTTTTTGATGTGTTCTATTGTTTCGCTGAAAAATTCTTCAAGAGGTAATGTTGCCCCTGAATGTTTGCCCTCGGGTTCTTCTTTGTATCTTTCATTATCAAGAAATTTTTTTGTAACAGCATTATGGTCAATTATTTCATCTTGACCGCCGACGATTGTGTTTGTGTTGTAAAGTTTTAACTCTGAAAGTTTCCAAAACAGTGGCACAAAATTCATAACATTGCCTTTATATCCTAATTTTTCAAGAGTTAAAAACGGCATAAGACAAGGATTGACCAATATAACAGGCAAATCATTTCTTGCTGAAAGAACTGCCGCAAAAAAGCCGCCTAAACTTGTTCCGACAACAACATCAGGTGATTCATCATACAAAACAGCAGACAGATTGTCAATAATACTTTCTGGACTGTCAGAATCATAATTGATTGACGGTGAAATAACATTGTAACCAAGTTTTTCTAACGCAACCGCAGCAGAATTTTTCTGACTACCATTGTAACCGTGAACATTAAGAATTTTCATAACATCAAGTCCTTTCAAATTTTTTTGTATTTATATCATAACATATATAAAGTCCTATTTCCAGTACATCAAGTCCTTTCAAATTATTTTTTATATTTATATTATAACACATGCAAAGTCCTATTTTTTGTACATTAACTATTCTACAAAAAATCTCCCCCGACAAAGTTAATCTGTCGGGGGAGAAATATTTATGCGTTTATTCTATTTAAGAATTAAAGCTGTGGACCTGCTGCTGTCAAAGACTTGCCGATTTCATTGCCTTCATATTTCTTGAAGTTCTTGATGAAACGCTCTGCAAGATCCTTTGCCTTTGTATCCCACTCTGCTGCGTCTGCATAAGTGTCACGTGGGTCAAGGATATTTGTGTCAACGCCCGGAAGCTCTGTCGGTACTTCAAAGTTGAAGTAAGGAATCTTCTTTGTAGGTGCTTTAAGAATATCGCCGTTAAGAATTGCGTCGATAATACCACGGGTATCACGGATAGAAATACGCTTGCCTGTGCCGTTCCAGCCTGTGTTTACGAGGTATGCCTTAGCACCGCTCTTTTCCATCTTCTTAACGAGTTCTTCTGCATACTTTGTCGGGTGGAGTTCAAGGAATGCCTGACCGAAGCAAGCTGAGAATGTCGGAGTAGGCTCTGTAATTCCACGTTCTGTACCTGCAAGCTTTGCTGTAAAGCCTGAGAGGAAGTAATACTTTGTCTGTTCAGGAGTAAGAACTGATACAGGCGGAAGTACACCGAATGCGTCTGCTGAAAGGAATATTACGTTCTTTGCGGCAGGAGCAGAAGAAACAGGACGAACAATGTTGTTGATGTGGTTAATCGGGTAAGATACACGAGTATTTTCTGTTACGTTCTTGTCTGTGAAGTCAATCTTGCCGTCGTCAGCAACAGTAACGTTTTCGAGAAGTGCGTCACGCTTGATTGCGTTGTAAATGTCAGGCTCTGAATCTTTGTCAAGGTCAATAACCTTTGCATAACAGCCGCCCTCAAAGTTGAATACGCCGTTGTCGTCCCAGCCGTGTTCGTCGTCGCCGATGAGAAGACGCTTAGGATCTGTTGAAAGTGTTGTCTTACCTGTACCTGAAAGACCGAAGAAAATAGCTGTGTTTTCGCCGTTCATATCGGTATTAGCTGAGCAGTGCATTGATGCAATGCCTTTAAGCGGCAGATAGTAGTTCATCATTGAGAACATACCCTTTTTCATTTCACCGCCGTACCATGTGTTGATGATAACCTGTTCACGACTTGTGATGTTGAATACTACTGCTGTTTCAGAGTTAAGACCGAGTTCCTTGTAGTTTTCAACCTTTGCCTTTGATGCGTTGTAAACAACGAAGTCAGGTTCAAAGTTTTCGAGTTCTTCATCAGTTGGCTTGATGAACATATTTGTAACAAAGTGTGCCTGCCAAGCTACTTCAACGATGAAACGGATTGCCATTCTTGTGTCCTTGTTTGCACCGCAGAAAGCGTCAACAACATAGAGTTTCTTGTTTGAAAGTTCTTTCTGTGCGATTTCCTTTACGACATTCCATGTTTCCTGGCTTGCAGGGTGGTTATCGTTCTTATATTCGTCAGAAGTCCACCATACAGTGTCCTTTGAATTATCATCCATAACAATGAACTTATCCTTAGGTGAACGACCTGTATAAATACCTGTCATTACATTAACGGCACCAAGTTCACTTACCTGTCCCTTTTCATAGCCTTCAAGTGCAGGATTTGTTTCCTCTTTGAACAGTTCTTCATAAGACGGATTGTGTACAATTTCGGTAGTACCTGTAATACCGTACTTACTCAAATCAAGATTTGACATATTGTATTCGACCTCTTTCTTCAAAATTAGATACAAAATTCGGTATCTTATATCAGGAAATTACAGACTAAAAGCAATATCGGGCTAATCCTTTCGGATTTGCCGTATTATCCCTCCAAAGAACCTTTAATACTATAATTCCACATATATTCTATAATAGAAATGACTTTCTGTCAAGAAAAAGCGAAAAAATATTTATCAAGGTAAAACACGATTTTTAACGCCTTTTCTTTACAACAATGTGAATAATACAAAGCACTCCCGAACATTATATTTTAATTTTCTGCACGGGAGTGTGATTCTGAAATTTATTACAGACAGGTGTAACCCATAAGATATTCGTCAACCTCTGCAGCGGCATCTCTGCCCTCACGGATTGCCCACACAACAAGCGACTGTCCTCTGTGCATATCGCCGGCGGTAAATACCTTTTCGACATTTGTGCTGTATTTTCCCTGTTCGGTTGCAACATTGCTACGCTGATTGGTTTCTACGCCGAAAACCTCGGGTACATACTGCTTTGGGCCAAGAAAACCGGCGGCAATAAGAACAAGCTCAGCCTCGATATATTCTTCACTGCCCTCAACCTCACGCATAACGTTTCTGCCAGCCTCACTGTCATAAACAGATTGAAGCTTAACAGTAACAACGCCTTTAAGGTTTCCGTTTTCGTCTTTTACAAACTCCCTGACAGTTGTCTGATAGCGGCGTGGGTCTGAACCGAATACGGCTATTGCCTCCTCCTGACCGTAGTCAGTCTTGCACACTCTCGGCCACTCCGGCCACGGATTGTTTTCGGCTCTTGTATCGGGCAGCTTAGGCATCATTTCAAGCTGCACAACCGACTTACAGCCGTGACGGATTGATGTACCAACGCAGTCGTTACCTGTGTCACCGCCGCCTATAATTACTACATTCTTGTCCTTTGCCGAAATATAGTTTCCGTCGGCAAGGTTTGAGTCCAAAAGGCTCTTTGTTGTAGCTTTAAGGAAATCAACGGCAAAGTATATTCCGTTTGCATCTCTGCCGGGAGCGTTTATATCACGGGGATTGCCGGCACCACAGCACAGAACAACTGCGTCATAATCATTAAGAATTTCGTTTGCATCAATGCCGTCACCGACATTTGCATTTGTAATGAAGTTTATGCCCTCCGCTTTCATAAGGTTTACACGGCGGTCAATAACATTCTTTTCGAGTTTCATATTCGGTATTCCGTACATAAGCAATCCGCCTACACGGTCGTCCTTTTCATATACGGTAACATTGTGTCCTCTTTTGTTGAGTTGAGTAGCACACGCAAGACCTGACGGACCCGAACCGATAACGGCAACCTTTTTGCCTGTTCTTACTTTCGGTGGGTTTGGTTCCATCATTCCCGAACTGAACGCATACTCAATGATAAAGTTTTCGTTTTCCTTTACGCTTACTGGGTTTCCGTTGAGTCCACAGGTACACGCAGCCTCGCAGAGTGCCGGACATACACGACCTGTAAATTCAGGAAAATTATTTGTTATAAACAGTCTGTGAGCCGCTGAGTCAAACTCTCCCTTGAACACAAGGTCATTCCACTCAGGTATCAGGTTGTTAAGCGGACAACCCGACACCATTCCCATCAGCATACGACCGTTCTGACAAAACGGCACACCGCAGTCCATACATCTTGCCGCCTGTTCTTTTCTTTGTGACGGCTGCATAGGAACGTGAAATTCATTATAGTGCTTAATTCTTTCGAGTGGCTGTTCGCCCTCGTTGTTTTCTCTGTTATAATCCAGAAATCCTGTTGGTTTTCCCACTTTGTCCGCCTCCTTACTGTTTTGTATTCAAGTAGAACGCCTCGATTTTTGCCTGTTCGTGACTCATACCTTTTTCTTCCATCTGGAATATGGTCTGCATCATCTTAGCGTAGTCATTCGGAAGAACCTTTTTGAACTTAGGCAGATATTCTTCAAAGTTATCAAGAATTTCTTTGCCCTTAGGTGAACCTGTTGCGGCAACGTGTTCTTCGATTATTTCTTTCAGTTCTTTAACGTCATACTTCTGAGTTACACTGCCGATTGAAACAAGCTCCTTGTTCATCTTCATATAGAGGTCTGAATCCTCATCAAGTACATAAGCAATACCGCCGCTCATACCAGCCGCAAAGTTTTTGCCTGTTTTACCGAGAACAACAACTCTGCCGCCTGTCATATATTCACAGCCGTGGTCGCCGACACCCTCAACAACAGCTATTGCACCTGAGTTTCTTACACAGAATCTCTCACCGGCAACACCGCTGATGAATGCCTTACCGCTTGTTGCACCATAAAGTGCAACGTTGCCTATGATGATGTTTTCATCTCTCTTAAATTCGGATTTTTCAGGCGGATATACAATCAGCTTACCGCCGGAAAGTCCCTTGCCGAAATAGTCGTTGCTGTCGCCGATAAGTTCAAGCGTGAGTCCCTTAGGAATAAATGCACCGAAACTCTGTCCGCCGGCACCGTGACACTTAACAACATAGGAATCGTCTTCAAGAGTATCGTCGTGATAGCGTTTTGTGATTTCCGAACCGAAAATAGTACCGACACTGCGGTCTGTATTTGTAACATCTATTTCGATTGTTTTCTTTTTGTTTGCTTTGAGTGATGCACCCATTTTCTTCATTATGACTTTTTCGTCAACCGTGTTTTCAAGGTGGAAGTCATAAATATCGTCAGGATTGAAACGCTGAGGTGTGTCTGTTCCGACATACGGATTGTCGAGGATATTCGACATATCAATCTTGCTTTCCTTTGAACCCTTGTCAAACTTCTTGACTTTAAGAAGGTCTGAACGTCCTACAAGCTCATCAACGGTTCTTATTCCCAGACGAGCCATATATTCACGGAGCTCCTGAGCGATAAAGTGCATAAAGTTGATAACATATTCAGGCTTGCCCTTGAATCTCTTTCTGAGTTCGGGGTTCTGAGTTGCGATACCGACAGGACAGGTATCAAGGTTACATACACGCATCATAACACAGCCCATTGTTACAAGCGGAGCAGTAGCAAAACCGTATTCCTCAGCACCGAGCAGAGCCGCAACAAGTACGTCACGACCTGTCATAAGCTTACCGTCGGTTTCGATTACAACCTTTGAACGCAGACCGTTCATAATGAGTGTCTGATGTGTTTCAGCAAGTCCGAGTTCCCACGGAAGTCCGGCATTGTATATTGAGTTTCTCGGAGCGGCACCTGTACCGCCGTCATAACCTGAGATAAGGATAACGCCTGCACCGGCTTTTGCAACACCGGCGGCAACTGTACCTACACCAGCCTCTGAAACAAGTTTTACTGAAATTCTTGCGTCCTGATTTGCGTTTTTAAGGTCATAGATAAGCTGTGCCAAGTCCTCAATAGAATAAATATCGTGATGAGGAGGAGGGGAGATAAGGCTTACACCCGGTGTTGAATGTCTTGTCTTTGCAATCCACGGATAAACCTTTTTGCCCGGAAGATGTCCACCTTCACCCGGCTTTGCACCCTGTGCAAGTTTAATCTGAATTTCCTTTGCACTGACAAGATATTCCGACGTTACACCGAAACGACCTGACGCAACCTGTTTGATTGCTGAACAGCGGTTAAGTCCGTCCTTGCCTATGGTAAGACGTTCTATATCTTCGCCGCCCTCACCTGAGTTTGACTTACCGCCGATTGTATTCATAGCAATAGCCATAGTTTCGTGTGCTTCCTGTGAAATTGAACCGTATGACATAGCACCTGTCTTGAATCTGTGACATATACTTTCAACGCTTTCAACCTCGTCAATCGGAATACCGCCGTCATCGGGATAGTTGAAATCAAGCAGACTTCTGAGGTTCATATGCTCGTCTTCTCTGTTTATTGCGGCAGTATATTGCTTGAACATATCATAGTTGCCTGTTCTTGTTGATTCCTGTAAAAGATGAATTGTTTCAGGGTTATAGAGATGTTCCTCTTTGCCGCTGCGGAGTTTATGACTGCCGGCACTTTCAACTTCAAGAAGAATATTAAGACCGAGTGGGTCAAATGCGGCGGTGTGGAGTTTTTCGGAACGCTTGCTGATGTCGTCAAGAGTAATTCCGCCGACACGGCTTACTGTTCCTGTAAAGTATTTGTCTATAACTTCCTTTGATATACCAATAGCCTCAAAAATCTTTGAACCAAGGTATGACTGAATTGTCGAGATACCCATTTTAGAGGCAATTTTTACTATACCGTGGAGTATTGACGCATTATAGTCGTTTTCTGCGGCATAATAGTCTTTATCCAATGCACCCGTGTCAATAAGGTCACGGATTGTTTCAAGTGCAAGATACGGATTGACAGCACAAGCACCATAGCCGAGAAGTGTTGCAAAATGATGAACTTCACACGGCTCTGCACTTTCAAGTATCATAGATACAGATGTTCTCTTTTTGGTTGAAACAAGGTGCTGTTGCAGTGCCGAAACAGCAAGAAGTGACGGAATTGCAACGTGGTATTCGTCAACACCTCTGTCCGAGAGAATGAGAATATTTGCACCCTGTTTGTATGCCTTGTCGGCAAGGAAGAACAGGTGGTCTATTGCCTTTGCAAGATTTGTATGCTTATAGTAGGTTATCGGAATAACCGCTGTTTTAAGTCCGGGAACATTCATACTCTTGATTTTCAGCATATCCGTATTTGTAAGAATAGGATTGTTGATTTTAAGAACGTGGCAGTTTTCGGACTTTTCAACGAGAATATTACCGTCACAACCAAGATGTACGCTTGTATCGGTTACTATTTCCTCACGGATTGCGTCAAACGGCGGATTTGTAACCTGTGCAAAAAGCTGTTTGAAGTAATTGAACAGCGGGCCGTCACCGTCAGAAAGCGGTGGTATTGGTACATCTGCACCCATTGCGGCTATCGGTTCTGCACCGTTCTGTGCCATAGGAAGAATACTTGTTCTGATTTCCTCGTAGGTGTAGCCGAATGCCTTTTGAAGTCTTACAAGATGTTCCTTGTCAAAGTGTGTAATGCTTTCATTCGGAATATGGAGGTCTTTGAGGAATACAAGATTCTGGTCAAGCCATTCACCGTAAGGCTTTCTTGTTGCGTAATATTCCTTTAAGTCCTTATCGTCAATGAGTTGTCCTTTTGTTGTATCAACAAGCAACATTCTGCCCGGACGCAGACGTTCTTTGACGAGTATATTTTCAGGCGGAATATCAATACAGCCTACTTCCGACGCAAGAATAAGGAAACCGTCCTTTGTAATCATATAACGTGACGGTCTGAGTCCGTTTCTGTCGAGAACTGCACCGAGAAGGTCGCCGTCCGAGAAAATGATTGACGCAGGGCCGTCCCACGGCTCCATCATTGTTGCGTAATACTGATAGAAATCCTTTTTTTCACGTGTGATTGTTCTGTCGTTTGTCCACGGTTCAGGAATTGTTATCATAACGGCAAGCGGCAAAGGCATACCAGCCATCATCATAAATTCAAGCGAGTTGTCAAGACGTGCTGAGTCAGAACCGTTTCTGTCAACTATCGGGAATACCTTTGTCATATCGTCGCCGAGAACATCACTGTATATTGATTCCTCACGGGCAAGCATTCTGTCAGCGTTGCCTGTGATTGTGTTAATTTCACCGTTATGAACGATAATACGGTTCGGGTGAGCTTTCTGCCAGCTCGGATTTGTGTTTGTACTGAAACGGCTGTGAACCGTTGCAATAGCTGATGTGTAGTCCTCGTCCTGTAAGTCATAGAAGAACTGACGGAGTTCTTTTACAAGGAACATACCTTTATATACTATTGTTCTGCTTGAAAGAGAACATACATAAGTGCTTTCGTTACTCTGTTCAAATATACGTCTTGCAATATAGAGTTTTCTGTCAAAAGGCAGTCCTTTTTCAACATCTTTCGGACGCTTAACGAATGCCTGCATTATGCACGGCATACTTTCAAGTGCCTTCTGACCGATAACCGACGGATTTGTCGGCACGGTTCTCCAACCGAGAAATTCAAGTCCTTCTTTTTCTGTGATTATCTCAAAAAGTTTCATTGACTCCATTCTTTTGAGAACATTCTGTGGGAAGAAGAACATTCCGACACCGTAATCTCTTTCATCTCCGATGTCAAAACCGAGTTCCTTTGTTGCTTTCTTAAAGAACTCGTGGGATATTTGAAGCATAATACCTACGCCGTCGCCTGTTTTGCCCTCAGCGTCCTTACCTGCACGGTGTTCAAGTGTTTCAACGATACTCAGAGCATCATCAACAACACGGCGGGATTTTATTCCGTTAATATTAACAACGGCACCTATACCGCAGTTATCGTGTTCAAAACGTGGGTCATACAGTCCTTGTTTTGCATAAGGTTCCTGATTTTTGAAGTTGTCCATCAGAAGCACCTACCTCTTTTCAAAAATTAGTTAATGGAAAAAAATAGGCTCACCAAGTACCGCCATACCCTTAAAAGAATACAACCATTCTTAGTGAACACCTTTGTCCCAGTATTTATTGCAAATTAACTTTATCATATTGATATTGCTTTGTCAAGCAAATAATGCAATTTTCAAGCCGAATCTTGCAGAATATATTTGAAAAAAGTGAATATTATTACAATATTTCTATTTTATGCAAGTATGCAGTGTAATTTAATGCAAAATGACGAACAATGTCAGAAATTTACTCAGTAAAAAATCAACATTATTCTGATTGATTTTCGACCGCTTCTGATATGCTGTATAATGCGGCTTTAAGGCATTATAATGGCATTGATATGAAAATAAGGGGTAATTATACTCAGGAAATGGTCAATAACTGTTGTGCCGCAAGAGATATAATGTACACACTCGGAAATAATATAGATTATATTTTTGGTACAGATGAGATGGGCGAGTTTGCCATAGATGCGTGGTCAAATGGTATTCATAAGCATAACAGACTTATGAACAATTTATTGAAAAAACAGCAAAATAAGGAAGTAATGTTGAGATATATTTCAAAAATAAAAAAATATAGTTGTTAATAATATTAAAAATATTAAAATAGATATTTACACTTTATAAAAGTTATGGTACAATAATTATATAAGGTGGTGATATTATGAAAGCAAATGAAGTCTTGAATCTATTGAGAATTACACGACCTACTTTA
>JAQXZA010000057.1 GCA_029226955.1 Clostridia bacterium
TTCCTTTCGCAAGGTTCATTCAGATGATACAATACAAAGCAAAAGAAAAAGGTATAGCAGTCATATTGACCGAAGAAAGCTATACGAGCGGTACAAGTTTCATTGATGATGAAATGCCTGTAAAAACGAATTATAACAAAGTAAGAAGAATACACAGAGGGTTGTTTAAAAGCAATGATAATATTCTGATAAATGCTGATTTGAACAGAGCTTATCAAATTTTAAAGAAAGTATTCCCAATCAAATGGGATAGAGGGTGTGCGTTGCACCCGTTTGTAGTAAACATAGCTTAAACTATGTTGAACAATAAAGAAAAATATTTTTAATATTTTTTATAACGTAATATTTCTAATGTAATAATGGGAGTGTGAGCTGTTATGCTGCTTGCAATAATTTCGGCAGTTGTATGTCTTGCTATTGCAACAATGATGTACACGCCTCGTATGAGAAGTTTTCGGTTTTACAGACCTGTTGCATTCCTGTTTCTTTTTGAAGGAATATGGGTTCTTGCGGACTATATATTCAGACAAATTTCTCCTGATAATGTATTTATGCAGATAATACATTATGTGGGACTTATCGTTTTGGGAATGTACTTTTTGATAAAGCTCTTTTTTTCGGACAGGAAAAAAGAAAAATCCATAAAAGAAAAAAAATAATTTTATAGTCAGGGAGTTATAATATGAATTATCTGTATTCGGGAATTTGGTTTGTTGTTGCTGTACTGCTTTATGTACGTTTCAGAAAAGAGAGCAAGACGGTATATCTTCTCAGCGGATATTTTACATTTATGGGTTTTTGGTGGCTTGCTGATGAAATATTTCCTGTTGACCTTTTGAAAGGTACATATGCGTGGATACTCAGAGGCGTTTCGTTTGTGTTGGTTCTTTGTTTGCTTTTGATATATTTACGTGGCAAAAGCAAAAAATCAACCAGTCAGGAGTCCGAAACAGACGAAAAAACAACTGTCACTCAGGAAAGTTCAGAGAAATAATTTAAATCACAAAACAGTCAAACTGCATATCTGCTTATCAACTTTTGTTGAATGGGCGGATATGCTTTAATTTTTATAATAATATGCTTTTATATGCAAACATATTATGGTATAATACATCTGTAAATAATAAGTTATGGTTTGGAGATGCTTTAATGTCTGAATTTGTAAGAAAAGAAATATGTGAGGGCGTTGCCTTTAACAGTATTACCGATAACAGATTTAAAACAGGTCGTATCAGTGCAACACTTGTTGTGCCGCTTGACAGAAAAACAGTGGCGGCAAATGCACTTCTTGCGTGTGTGCTGACACGTTCCTGTAAGAAATATCCCGATTTTACCACACTCAGCCGAAAACTTGACAGTCTTTACGGTGCGTCACTCTATCCGTCAGTAAGACGAACAGGGGATTTTCAGGCACTGACAATTTCTGTTACGGGAATTGACGATAAATATGCTCTTGATGATGTTTCAATTTCAGCCGAACTGACTGACCTTTTGTGTTCGATTATATTTGAACCGAATATTACAGACGGTCGTTTTGTTGATGATGAGATTGAACAGGAACGTCGTCAGCTTATTGAAAATATTGACGCTGAGTTCAATGACAAGCGTACTTATGCAATAAACCGCTGTATTGAGATTATGTGCAGAGATGAGCTTTTCTCAATAGGTCGCTTTGGCAGTCGTGAAGATGTTGTCGCACTCAAAAACGAGGATATTTACAATGCCTGGATAAATCTTCTTGATAATGCAAGAATTGAACTCACAATGCTCGGAAATTCCGACCCGAAAAACGCTTTTGAGGGATTTAAAAAATATTTTGCTGACAAGCCACGCCGACAAAATGCGTCAACACAGATTGTAACAGATGTCGGTGAAGTAAAAAGAATTATCGAAACCGAAGATGTCGCACAGTCAAAACTTGTTATGGGATTCCGTTGTGCATATCCGAAAACAGCGGAAGAAACTGTTGCAAACGCTCTTATGTCGGCAATTATCGGAGGAATACCTACATCAAAACTTTTTACGAATGTAAGAGAAAAAATGAGCCTTTGCTATTATTGTGCAAGCCGTGTTGACAGTCAGAAGGGAATTATGCTTATTGACAGCGGCGTTGAAACGGGCAATATAGACAAAGCCGAAAAGGCAATACTTGAACAGCTTGAAATAACCGCACACGGAAACATCACTGATGAAGAAATAAACTCTGCAAAGCTGGCACTCAAAAACAGCTATATATCATTGCTTGATAACTTTGCGTCAATGCAGAATTTCTATCTTAACGGTATTTTAAGAGGAATTACATTTACCCCTCAGCAAGCCGCTGAAATGGTTGACGGTATCACAAAAGAACAGATTATATCTCTTGCAAGACAGATAAAACCCGATACCGTTTTTTCACTTATCGGAAACGAATAATTTTTAACGAAAAGAGGTGTTTGCCGCTGTCAGAAAAAACAGCGGTTTATGAATGAATTTTACTGAAATAGAAAACAAACGTCTTGGCGATAAATATTACAGATTACATCACGATTCGGGACTGAACATAATTGTATATCCTAAAAAGGATTTTCATTCTGTATATGCCACGATTGCGACAAAGTTCGGCTCGATAAACTCACAGTTTGTCCATAACGGAAAAAAAGTTCACGTTCCCGACGGTACGGCACATTATCTTGAACATAAGCTGTTCGAGAGTGAGGACGGCGACGCTTTTTCAAAATACGCAAAGACAGGTGCGTCGGCAAACGCTTATACTTCATTTGATGTAACCGCTTATCTGTTCGCCTGTACGGATAAATTTGAGGAGTCACTCGGAATACTTATTGACCTTATACAGTCGCCGTATTTCACCCCCGAAACCGTCGCAAAGGAACAGGGCATAATCGGACAGGAAATAAAAATGTACGAGGACGACCCCGACTGGCGAGTTATGATGAATCTTTTGCAGTCAATGTATAAAAATCACACGATAAATATTGATATTGCGGGTACGGTTGACACTATTGCACAGATTACTCCTGAAACGCTTTATGAGTGCTACAACAGCTATTATAACCTTAACAATATGGTTATGTGTATTGCCGGAAACGTAACACCTGAACAGGTTCTTGAAATTGCCGACAAAAAGCTCAAAAAAGCTGAAAATTGCGACACCCAGAGTATTTTCCCCGACGAACCGTATGAAGTTGTCAGAAATTACACTGAACAGATACTTCCTGTTGCCGTTCCTATGTTTGAAATAGGCTTTAAGGAAAATGCCCCGAAAACCTGTGCAACAACAAAGGAAATTATATGCACGAATATTCTTCTTACGGCTTTTGCGGCTGAATCGTCGGCACTTTACAGAAAACTTGTTGACGAAAAACTTATCAATTCAACATTCGGTTCGGAATATCTCGAAGGAAACGGCTACCGTGCGGCTATTTTTTCGGGAGAATCGAGAAATCCGAAAAAAGCCGCAGAAATTATACTTGACGCAGTTAAGGGACTTCATAAAAACGGAATTTCACAAGAAGATTTTGAAATTGCGAAACGTGCGGTTTACGGAAAACTTATTTCAGGCTTTGACAGTCCGTCGTCAATAGCGTCGGGAATAATCAATGCGGAATTTTCGGGCAGAGAGATTTTTGAATCAGTTGATGTATTTTCGGAAATTACCCTTGATGACGTAAACAACAGGCTGAAAGATGAACTTGACCCCGAAAATTACAGCCTTTCAGTTGTTAAATCTATGGACGAATAATGTAGGAGGGGATTTTTATGACAGGATATAATGTTCAGTTTCCGTCACTGAATCTTAATTTTCACATTAACCCCGTAGCATTTTCCATAGGTGATTTCAGTGTCTATTGGTACGGAATAATAATCGGCAGTGGCTTTTTGCTTGCGTTGCTTTATGCACTAAAAAGCCTTAAAAGATTCGGCATTAACCGTGACGGATTTTTTGACTGTGTTCTTGTCGGTCTTATATGCGGAATTATCGGTGCAAGAGCCTATTATGTAATTTTCCGCTGGGATTATTATATGGCTAATCCGTCGGAAATTCTGTCAATACACAACGGCGGACTTGCGATTTACGGCGGCATAATCGGAGGACTTCTTGGCGGCTGTATTGTTGCAAAAATCAAGAAAATCAGTATTCCGGCAATACTTGATGTTGCCGTACTCGGTTTTCTTATCGGACAGGGAATAGGTCGCTGGGGAAATTTCATCAATCAGGAGGCATTCGGCACACCTACCGACTTGCCGTGGGGTATGCTGAGTGAAAACACAGACGGTGTTGCAGTTCACCCGTGTTTTCTGTATGAGTCGCTGTGGTGTATTCTTGGATTTTTTGTGCTGAATTATATCAGCAAGAAATACCGTAAATATGACGGTCAGATTTTCCTTATGTACCTTGTATGGTATGGCTTTGAAAGAATGATTGTTGAGGGCTTGCGTACAGACAGCCTTTATACACCGTTCTTAAATCTCCGTGTATCACAGATACTTGCGGCGGCAACAATGATTGCCGGAATTGTACTGCTTATTGTATTCAGAAAACGCACTGTAAAGGCTGTGGATACATACAAAGGCAAAGATGAAAAATCCGACAAATCCGAAAATACCGCACAAAAATCCGAAACCGTCAATGCGGAAAAATCGGAAACTACTGATAAAAACACAAATTCAGACGATAATATAAATAATGACGAACAAAAAGAATAATTACAGGGAGTGACTTTAAATGGCAAAGATTATAAGCGGAAAAGAAGTATCAGCACAGGTTCGTGCAGATGTAAGAGCAGAATGTGAAACATTAAAGCAACAAGGTATTACACCAGGTCTTGCGGTAATTATTGTAGGTGATGACCCGGCATCAAGAGTTTATGTGAACAACAAGAAAAAAGCTTGTGCAGATGTAGGCTTTTTGTCTGAGGAATACACACTTCCGGCACAGACAACTCAGGAGGAACTGCTTGACCTTATCGAAAAGCTGAACAACAAAAAGGAAATCAACGGTATTCTCTGTCAGTTGCCGTTGCCGAAACACCTTGACGAAAAGGCTGTAATAAATGCAATTTCACCGCTGAAAGACGTTGACGCTTTTCACCCGTCAAATGTAGGCAGAATTATGATAGGCGATTATCATTTTTTGCCCTGTACACCGGCTGGTGTTATGGAACTGATACACTCGGCAGACATAGATGTAAACGGCAAAAATTGTGTTGTAATCGGTCGCAGTAACATTGTCGGCAAGCCTATGGCAATGCTTTTACTCCACGAAAACGGTACAGTTACAATATGCCACAGCCGCACAAAAAATCTTAAAGAAATATGCCGCAGTGCCGATATTCTTGTTGCCGCTGTCGGAAAGCCTAAATTTGTAAAGGCTGATATGGTAAAAGAGGGTGCTGTTGTAATTGATGTCGGAATGGACAGAGATGAAAACGGAAAACTTTGCGGAGATGTTGACTTTAACGAGGTTGAACCTCTTGCGTCATACATCACACCTGTTCCCGGCGGAGTAGGTCCTATGACTATTGCAATGCTTATGAAAAACACACTTATGGCGGCAAAAATCCAAAATGGAGTTTTAAATAATGCGTAATTCGTAATTCGTAATGCGTAATTATTTATGCGAACCATAAGTTTACACGCTGAGATAAATAAGGGGGAAGAAAATCTATGAATATTCCGTTTTCTCCGCCTGATATTGGCGAAGATGAAATAAACGAGGTTGTAAATACACTTAAAAGCGGCTGGATTACAACAGGGCCAAAAACAAAAAAATTTGAAAATATGCTGACTAATTTTTGTATGAGTGAAAAGACAGTGTGCTTTAACTCGGCAACGGCGGCACTTGAAATGACACTTAGAATACTTGGTGTAAAAAAGGGCGACGAGGTTATTGTACCAGCCTATACATACACAGCCTCAGCAAGCGTAATATGTCACGTCGGTGCAACACCTGTAATGATTGACTGTGCAAAAAATACCGTACAGATGGACTATGACCGTCTTCCCGACCTTATAAACGAGAGAACAAAGGTTATTATTCCTGTTGATGTTGGCGGTGTGCCGTGCGATTATGACAGGATTTTTGAAATTGTACGCAGTAAACGTTCACTGTTTCGTGCGGAAAGTCCGTTACAGGAAATTTTCGGACGTGTTATTGTTCTTGCTGACGGTTCACATTCACTCGGTGCAAGACGTAACTGTATTATGAGCGGTGCATTGGCGGATTTTACGGCATTTTCGTTTCACGCAGTAAAGAACCTTACAACCGCTGAGGGCGGTGCAATTACGTGGCGGAATCATTCCGAGCTTGACAGTGATGAACTTTACAAAAACTATATGTTACTTTCACTTCACGGACAGTCAAAGGACGCACTCGCCAAAACAAAACTCGGTGCGTGGGAATATGACATAGTAGGGCCGTACTTTAAGTGCAATATGACGGATATTATGGCATCAATCGGCATAGCACAGCTTAAAAGATACCCGTCAATGCTGAAACGTCGCCGTCAGATTATTGAATTTTACAACAAAGAGCTTTCCGACCAGAGTGTGTCTGTATTACAGCATTATTCCGACAGGGAAAAAATCAGTTCAAGCGGACATCTTTATCTTGTAAAACTGCTTTGGAAAGACGAGAAATACAGAAACAGAATTATTGAAAAAATGGCATCTTATGGTGTCGCAACAAATGTACACTATAAGCCTTTGCCTATGCTTACTGCATATAAGCGTATGGGATTTAACATAACCGATTTTCCGAATGCCTATAATATGTACAAGAATGAAATTACATTGCCGCTTTATTCAAAGCTGACTGACGAACAGGCACAATATGTTGTTGACTGCTTTAAAAAGGCACTCAAATAATTTTCTTGATTATTGGAAGATTTTAGTTTAAAATTATATCAAAATAAAGATATTTTTAATCTTGGAGGAAGTAATTTGCCTACTAATAGAGAGTTAATAGAAAAAAGAAGAACATTTGCGATAATTTCGCACCCTGACGCCGGAAAAACAACACTTACCGAAAAACTTTTGCTTTATACCGGAACAATTCAGCTTGCCGGTTCGGTAAAGGGCAAAAAAACCGATAAACACGCTGTTTCTGACTGGATGGAGATAGAAAAACAGAGAGGTATTTCGGTTACTTCATCAGTTATGCAGTTCAATTATAACGGTTATTGCATAAATATTATTGATACACCGGGACATCAGGACTTTTCGGAAGATACTTACAGAACACTTATGGCGGCGGATTCCGCAGTAATGGTAATTGATGCGTCAAAGGGTGTTGAGGCACAGACAAGAAAACTTTTTAAAGTATGCGTTATGCGTCATATCCCGATTTTTACATTCATCAATAAAATGGACAGAGAGGCAAAAAGTCCTTATGAACTTCTTGAAGATATTGAGGAGGTTCTCGGAATACACACCTGTCCTATGAACTGGCCTATCGGTTGCGGAAGGGATTTTAAGGGTGTTTATGACTTTGCAAGCAAGGAAATTCTTGCATTTACCGCAAATAACGGTCAGCGTGAAGTTGAAATGGACGAACTCAAAGTCACCGACCCGAACCTTAAAGACAGACTGGGTGAAACACTTGCACAGACACTTCTTGACGATATTGAACTTCTTGAAGGTGCGGGCGACAGCCTTGATATTGATGAAGTACACAAGGGCAACCTTACACCTGTATTTTTCGGTTCGGCACTCACGAATTTCGGTGTTGAACCGTTCCTTGCAGAATTTCTGAAAATGACAACACCGCCACTCCCGAGAAAAACCGTTGACGGCGAAGTTGACCCGTTTGATGATAATTTTTCAGCCTTTGTGTTCAAAATTCAGGCAAATATGAACAAGGCTCACCGTGACCGTATAGCGTTTATGCGTATCTGTTCGGGAAAATATGAAAAGTCAATGGAAGTTTATCACGTTCAGGGCGATAAAAAAATGCGTCTTTCTCAGCCACAACAGCTTATGGCACAGGACAGGGAAGTTATAAGCGAGGCTTATGCCGGAGATATTATAGGAGTATTTGACCCCGGTATTTTCTCGATAGGCGACACTGTATGTTCACCGTCAAAGAAAGTTAAGTTTGAGGGTATTCCTACCTTTGCACCAGAACATTTTGCAATGGTACGACTCAAAGATACTATGAAAAGAAAACAGTTCGTCAAGGGTATTACTCAGATTGCACAGGAGGGTGCAATTCAGATATTCCAGACTCTCGGCGGTGGTATGGAGGAAGTTATTGTCGGCGTTGTCGGTGTCTTGCAGTTTGAAGTTCTTGAATACAGACTGAAAAATGAATACAATGTCGATATTATCCTTGAAAATATGCCGTATGAACTTATACGCTGGATTGAGAATGACGACATAGACCCAAAAACTCTCAATCTCACATCTGATACAAAGAGAATACAGGATCTCAAAGGCAAACATCTTCTTTTGTTTTCAAGCGAATGGAACATCAACTGGGCAACTGAACACAACAAAGGTCTTGTTCTCACTGATTTCAGCAAGAACTAACCTTAATAATAATGCGTAATGCGTAATTCGTAATGCGTAATTATTGTGACAGCCGTCAGTTTATACGCAAAAGATAAAACACATAAAAATGCTGTCAGAGGAGGGTTACTATGAATTTACAGGAATCAGGAGAAATGTATCTTGAAACCATACTGATTTTATCAAACGAAAAAGGTACGGTACGTTCAATAGATATTGCCGGATATATGGGATTTTCAAAACCGAGCGTAAGCCGTGCCGTCGGACTGCTGAAAAACGGCGGTTATATCATTGTTGACTCTGACGGATTTATCACGCTTACTGATGTCGGCTATGAGGTTGCAAGTAAAATTTATGAACGTCACACAATGCTTACCGATTTTTTGGTACATTTAGGTGTTGACAAAGAAACCGCCGTAAATGATGCCTGTAAAATGGAACACGACATAAGCGACAAAACCTTTGAGGCAATAAAAAAGCATATAATTGAATTTCAGAGTTAAAGAGTTTCACAAGCACATATAAAGGGAGAGTGTTTAAGATGACTTTTAAAGAATGTTATGATGTTATTAAGTCACAGTTTGATACAACGGATTTTTCAAAGGTTGATACTGACTTTTCGTGTATGATATGTATTGAAAACCAACAAAATCCGTCGGACAGCGGATATGTATATATTGCATACATAAACGGGAAAAATATATTGAACCAGTCAGACATAACAGGGCAAATCTCATTGTAACAATGTCAAATAATACGTTTGAAAGCGTCAGCAAAGGACAAACAGATGTATTCAGGGCATTTTCAAGCGGTCAGATAAAGGCAAGGGGTAATATTTTCCTTGCACTCTCTGTTTATAAAAAGCTGAATATGTAAGAAATAAAGGCATCAGAACAAAATTCTGACGTTTTTATTTTTTGTGTAAATATACATCTATGATACAAATAGATGATATTTTTGCAAAAAGGTATTGACAGACAACGGATATATGGTGTATAACTGTACTATAACTGATAGTACACAGGCGAATATGGCTATTATTGCCGTAATAATAATTATGTCTATGCTTGTTTTCGGTATTTTAACTATTGAAATTACTTGAATTTTTGCTATAATGAACAAAGTGAGTATAGAAAAAATATAGATAAAGTAAAAAAGATTTTACTTTACTGAGTCTGAGTTATTGCGGATATATATTTTTTTGACAGATTAAAAGAGGTATTATGAAAAGTATAACTGAATTTCTTGAACAGACTGCCGAGCGTTATCCCGACAAGTCTGCATTTACTGACGAAAAAACTTCTGCCGACTACAAAACCTTTACACAAAAGGCACAGCAAATCGGTACTGCTCTTACATCTCTCAACAAGAGAAATGCACCCGTTGCAATCTATATGAATAAAAGTGTTGCCTGTGCTGAAAGTATGTTCGGTGTTGCATACAGCGGAAATTTTTATATTGTCGTTGACTCAAAAATGCCGCTTGAAAGAATAAAATCAACATTCGGAGTTGTAAATCCTGTTGCCGTCATAACCGAAAAGGAACTTGCTGACAACATAAAACAAACAGGCTTTGAGGGCAGTGTGTTTATCTGTGATGAAATTTCGGAAACACCTGTCGATAAAGAAAAACTTAAAGCCATAAGAGATAAAATGATTGACACTGACCCGTTGTACTGTCTTTTTACATCAGGTTCAACAGGAGTGCCAAAAGGTACGGTTATAAGCCATAAGAATGTAATTGCTTACAGCGAATGGGTTGTTGAAACTTTTGATATAAATTCCGAAACGGTTTTCGGAAGTCAGACACCGTTTTATTTCAGTATGTCGGTTACAGATGTTTTCAGCACAATAAGAACAGGTGCAGAACTGGTTATTATTCCTAAGCAGTATTTTTCGTTCCCTGTAAAACTCATAGAATTTATGAACAATCATAAAGTAAATACTGTTTACTGGGTTCCGTCGGCACTTTGCATTGTCGCAAACCTTAATCTCTTTAAATATACAAAGCCTGAATATCTTAAAAAAGTGCTTTTTGCGGGCGAGGTTATGCCGACAAAACAGCTTAACTACTGGATTTCATATTTTCCTGATGTATTTTATGCAAATCTTTTCGGACCTACCGAAACTACCGATATATGTACATATTATGTTGTAAACCGCAAGTTTGAGGACGGCGAGTCTTTGCCTATCGGAAATGCCTGCAACAACTGTGATGTTATGGTTGTAAATGATGAGGGAAAAGAGTGTAAACCTGACGAGGAGGGCGAACTTTACGTAAGAGGTTCATTCCTTGCCGCCGGATATTACAACAATCCCGAAAAAACCAATGCCGTATTTGTTCAGAATCCGCTCAACAGTGCTTATCCCGAAACGGTATATAAAACAGGTGATATAGTAAAATACAACGAATACGGAGAATTGATTTACTGTGGACGAAAAGATTTTCAGATAAAGCATATGGGTTACCGTATTGAACTTGGTGAAATTGAAGCGGCTGCCGGAATTACCGACGGAGTACAGGTAAATGCTTGTCTGTATGATGTAAATTCTGACAAAATCATACTGATATATCAGGGAACAACAGAAAAAGACGCTGTTCTTGAAAGCCTTAAAAAGCGTGTTCCCGAATATATGGTGCCGTCGGAAATTATCAAAATACCGTCAATGCCATACAACAGCAACGGCAAAATAGACCGTGTATGGCTTAAAAACAATTTTAAAACATTATGATGGAGGAAACTGAAATGGAAGATTTACTTAAAATTCTTGAAGAAGTTAAACCGGGTGTTGATTTTACAAAGGCAGATAACCTTATAGAATCAGGCATACTTGATTCACTCAGCATTATCACTCTTGTTGCAAAAATCAGCGACGAGTTCGATGTTGAAATAACACCGATTGACCTTGTACCCGAAAACTTCAAATCAGCCGAAACGATTTATGCACTCATTCAGAGGTTAGAGGACTAAGGAGGAAGTAAGGCTTGACATATACATCATACCTGTATTTCTTTGGGTTTGTTGGTGTCGTGTATCTGCTTTACTTAATCGTTCCCGTAAAGCACAGATGGCTTGTACTTTTAGCAGGCAGTTATGCATTCTATATGTTTATGAATGGATTTCTGACTGCTTTTCTTCTTGCAACGACAGTTTCAATATATTTTTGCGGTATTCATATAGGGAAAATTCAGGATAAATTCAATATTGCAAAAAAAGACCTATCCAAAGACGAAAAAAAGGTGCTTAAAGCATCATTTACGAAAAAGAAAAAAGGCGTTGTTGCAATAGCCGTTGTAATAAATTTAGGTATTCTTCTTTTTCTGAAATATTTTAACTTTTTTGCGGAACAGGGAAATTTGTTCCTTTCAATGTTCAATCTGCACGATGTAATTCCGTTCATACATATTGCACTGCCGCTTGGTATTTCGTACTATACACTGCAAGCGATAGGCTATGTTGTTGATGTTTACCGTGGAAAGTGCAAACCCGAAACAAATGCCGCAAAACTGGCACTGTTTCTCAGCTTTTTCCCACAGATGACGGAAGGACCTATCGGAAGATATGACCAGCTTGCACCTCAGCTTGTAACGGGACATAAATATACAAATGAAAACTTTACAGCCGGTGTTACGCTTATATTATGGGGTTTTTTCAAAAAACTTGTTATTTCAGACCGTGCGTCATTTATCGCAAATACGGTTTTCAATAATTACTCATCATACGGCGGCTTAACGGTAGCCGTTGCAATTATGGCATATACATTACAGCTTTATACAGATTTTTCGGGTTGTATTGATATTATGACCGGCTGTGCAAAGATATTCGGAATTGACCTTGCTGTTAATTTCAAACAGCCGTTCTTCTCAAAGTCTGTCAATGAATTTTGGAGAAGATGGCATATCACACTCGGCTCGTGGTTCAAGGACTATGTGTTTTATCCTGTATCATTGTCAGCACCGTTTATGAAACTCAGCAAAAAAGCACAGAATAAACTCAACAGATTTTTCGGAAGTCTTATTCCGTCAGCGGCAGCATTGTTTGTCGTATGGCTTGGAACAGGATTGTGGCACGGTGCAAGCTGGAAATATGTGGTTTACGGTTTGTACTACTATTTCATTATGCTGCTCGGAATGTTGTGTGAACCGCTGTTTATCAAATTTTTTGACAAAACACATATCAACCGCAACGGAAAATATTTTTCGGCATTCAGGGTTTTCCGTACATTTATACTTGTCAATATCGGTATGATGTTGTTCAGGGTAAATGACCTGAATGATTTTGGCAGAATGTTCGCTCAGTTGTTCACTTCATTCTCAATCAATGACATAACAAGCGGAAGTATGTTTAAACTCGGAACCGACTCTCCTGATTTTGTAATACTCATAATCGGCGTTATAATAATGCTCATTGTTGCAAGCATAAAAGAAAAAGGCTGTGACCTTAAAATTGCCGTTGCAAATTCAAGGCTGTTAATCAAATGGCCCGTTATGATAGGTTTGATTATGTCAATAGTTATCTTTGGTGCATACGGGGACAATTATGCTCAGGTTGCATCTATCTATGCACAGTTTTAGGAGATATTATGGAAAAAGTAAGATTATACACTAAAAAGTTCATAAGGGCAGTGGCATTTTTTCTGATACTTGTATCGCTGCTTGTAGCCTCAGGCTATATGCTTATGCCAAAAGGCAATTCAGGAAGAGATGGTATAATTAACCCGAACGCAAGAGGCTTTTATGCTGAACCGTCAAACAGCATTGATGTTGTTATGATTGGCAACAGTGACGCTTATTCGGGATTCTCGCCGCTTGAACTCTGGCACAATTACGGCATTACATCTTATGTCAGCGGTGAAGGTCGTCAGAGAATGTCAGAGGCAATCAATGTTCTGAATGAAGTATTGCAGTTTCACAAGCCGAAACTTGTAATTCTTGAAACTGATATGATTTTTACATACGATAAAGGGCAGTACGATGGAGTTATCGAAACGATTGATTATGCCGCACAGGGAGTATTGCCTGTATTGCGTTATCACGACAGGTGGAAAGATGTCAGTGTTCAGGAAATGTTCAGACAGCCCGAATATAAATGGCATTCATATACAAAAGGACAGTTTACAAGCAATACTGTAAGACCCTGTGACAAAGAAGAATATATGATTAAAACAGATGATGTAAGACAAATATCGTTTAGCGTAAGGACTTTTCTTGATATGTTTGTAAAAACTTGTGAGGATAACGGTATTAAGGTTTTGTTTGTTCAGATTCCATCTGCGTCATCGTGGAAATATGAAAAGCATAATGCCGTACAGCAGTATGCTGACAGTAATGGCATACCGTTTATTGATTATGACATAGACAGAAGTCAGTACGGTATAGACTGGGAAACCGATACAAGAGATGAGGGCAACCATCTTAATACAAGAGGTGCAAGGAAGATAACAATACATCTTGGACAGTATCTGAAAGAACACTATGATTTTCTGGAAGACCGCCGCAATGATAAAGAACTTGCAAAAAAATGGAATGCCGATTACAAAGAATATGCCAAAAAAGCAACAATATAAAAATAGAAATTGCCGTCTGAATGTTGTTTTCAGGCGGCAATTTCTGAATATAATTTTGAAAAAATTACCAGTTTCCAAGAAATAATCGCAAGAATCATAGAGTAGCAAAAGAAAAACGGGATAAAAGAGCATTTTTTGATAGTTTGGGTTTCTGTCGGAAATCAACAAAAAATAATTCACGCTGAATTGACATACCAATGACAAAACGGGATTGTTGAGGACTGTTATGAGATAACGAATAAAAGGTATTGTCATAAAAAGGCAACAATACCATAAAAGCGTAAAGAAGAGTCAATAAATTTATCAGTCTTTCAATTCCGACTTTACTACGAAGCATATAATCACTTAAAGACCAGAATTTTTTCTGTTCGTAATAAGCAACCTCAATGTTCCAACGCAGAGAATAGATTGTCAATGGAAGAAAATTTATGTCAGTCTGAGCATAAAGTAATGACTTTCCTAAAGAATGACAGTTTAAATCAAAATGCAGTTGCTGAGGAGCTTTCGTACAAAAGAAAAGTCTGATACAACCACTTTTTGATTTTGTGACAATAGCATAAACAGAGCGGTTGCCGAAAATTCTTGTCATCACCTGACAACAGCCGACAGAATAATCTGTTCCTTTTACTTGCGTAAATGTAAAATCATCAGGGGTAATTTTTTCTCCGTGTACTTTCGGACGACCTTTTTTGTGTGTTGGTTCTGGTGGACGTTCATACAGTACCGTATCATGTCTTGCATTGCAGATACTGGCGAGGTTTTCAAATTTATCAGGTAACGATAAAATTTCCGATTTGGGATACCAGCTGTCACAGCAAAGACATACATTTCTTTCGCTGCCAATAACTGTCATAGCGGATTTTACAAGTTCTGCTGCCATAGCAAGTTTTGTTTTTTCTTTTGTCCACATTCTGTATCCTACGGGAAAAGATATATAACGAATCTGATTATTTTCAAGTACAGGTATAGAAAGCATCAGGCTT
>JAQXZA010000058.1 GCA_029226955.1 Clostridia bacterium
TATTTCTCTGAAATGAGATGCTTGGAAAATCTTTTGACAATCGTATTTGTTGATGTCGGTTGATACGGTTTTGTTCGTTTTAGAATTTTCGCATATTGAGAAATTCGCCGTAATGGTGCAATTTTCTTTTTCTGTTGGTAAGACTTTTTGAAATGTCAGACAATACATAATTGTACAAAAAAATGTACAACTTAAAAATTGCCCCTTTTCTTTTTGCACTAAAAATCATATAATGGAGGTACGCTATGAAAATCACTTCGGTTGAAATTACGAAAACGGAAAACAACAGAAGGCAGCTTGCGGATGTGACAATCATTATTGACGGTTGCCTGCTTATCAAGAATATCAAGCTGATTAACAACGGCAGAAAGATATTCGTTGAATTTTCAAGGTCGCAGAGAAGATGTTCTGATTATACATCTCCCGATGTTGTTCCCCTCAATTCTGATGTACGGCAATACATAGAAAAAGAAGTAATCTCTGAATATCGTCGTTCTGAGGCGGTGAACAGATTATGAGATATTACGATACAGCTTGCCGCAATCTTTTGACAGAGATACTGTCCGGCTATCGTAAAATGTTAGAGCAGTCAATGATTGCAGCTAATGATCAGAACTATCGAATCCTTGTCAGCGATAAGATCAAGAAAATTGATGAACTCTTGAAAATCATCAAGCCGTCTGTATTTGATGCACTAACGGTTCAGAAAATCGAAAAGTTGCAAGCAGAAAAATTTTTGCAGGAAAAAGAAGCAGAGTATAAAAAACAGGCAGAACAGCTAAAAGCTGATTATGATGCAAAATTAGAATTGGCAAAGCGTGAGCTTGAAGATCAGTTGCGGACTCAGATTGAGGAGGATTTAAGAAAGGAGCGTGCCGAAAAGAAAAAACGCAAAAAAGCAAAGAAAGAATCAGATGCAGCATTGGCAATGGAGCTTTTGTTGAAAACCGTACAGCAGAACGGACAACCAACGGCTGTGTCCTCGTCACTACCGCCTGTTAAAAAAACAGAGAGTACATCTGATGATGATAACAATAATGACGATATGTTTCCGGAGCCGGAAATAGATACAGTTGAGTAAATTACAATTAAGGAGAGAACAATATTATGGTAAAATTAATTTTTGAATTTGACAAAGCAGAGATTGCAAAAGCAGGACTTACAGAAGATGAACTGCTTGCAGAAGTCAGAGAGTACGCAAAGAAAAACAAAATTTCAGAAACATCTTTCGGCGTTTTTGAAAAAGACGGAGAAGACGCGTTATGCTTACTTATGATGATTGCACATAATATTTTGTGCGACCGCCCCCACTATCTTGATTGTTTGAAATCATTGATGTTAGATGATGAAGGTGAAATCGAAGATTGTGTAGAAATAGCAAAAGAATGGTCGGATAAGGAATAGTATGGGTAAAACACGAAAACAAATAACTTTCGATATAGACACAAATGTTGCAAAACAAATATTTGGTGATAATTACAGAAAAGCATATGATGACATAGAGCGATTTTTTAAAAAACAAAATTTTCAGCATATACAAGGCAGTGTATATGTAAGTAAAAAGCCTATGTATAAATTCCAGTTATTTCATTTGATAGTAACCTTAACACAACAATATCCTTACATCAAAAAATGTGTAAGAGATATAGTGTTTGGAAATACATCAAAAAATAATTCATTGAATAAATTTTTTGATTATGATGGAACAGCAGGGCAGTACAAAAAATATAATCTCCCCCTCCCAACAAAAAACGTTGCCGGTAATTTGCTCAAGCGTACAGTAACCATTGAAGAAGCAACAGAACTATTAAATAACAAAATCCCGTTTAATGCTAAAAAGATTGATACCAATGTTTTAATAGTTTTTGATAAATCGCTAAAATCAAAAATTGATGATGTTATTACTAAGTTACATCAAAAGAATAATATAAAACCCAAAAGATGAACTATGCAGAGGATATATTAAAATACCTCTGCTTTTATATTTTCAGAAAGGATTTGATGAAATGTTAAACAAAGTAATATTACAGGGCAGGCTCACAGACCACCCGGAGCTGAAACACACAAATTCCGGAAAAGCTGTTACATCGTTTTCTATCGCTGTTGAGGATAACAGAACAATAAACGGAGAGCGAAAAGTAAATTTTTTCAAAATTGAAGCGTGGAACGCTGCGGCAGAATTTGTATGCAAGTATTTTGAAAAAGGTCAGCAGATTATCGTGGACGGCAGACTGACAATAAATACCTACAACGACAAAAACGGAAACACACGAAAAGATGTCTATATCGTTGCAGACGGTATAAACTTCTGCGGTGCGAAATCTTCGGAAGCACAGGAAAAGGATATTGATGTGGCTTTTGAAAATAACATAACAGAGAATATTGAATAAAGAAAGGGAAATCAAAAATGAATATTCACGATGAATTTATCAAAAAAGCAAACAGAGAAATCGACAAGCTGACTGTTGATGTAGAAAAGAAAAAAGCCCGTATTGCAGAATTACGCTCAGCGATAAAAATACACGAAACCGAAAAAACAAGGGACAGCGAATTTAGCGACAACCTTATAAAGCTGATGAGCGATAATGGTGTAACTTCTGATGAGGACAGAAAAGCAGTTCTATCGAAATTTGAAGAATTTATGCTTGAGATGGAAATCGAAAAAAGCGAAAATCCACAGACGGAAAAAGTAACGGTTTCGTCAGAAAACATCGGAAACAAAAACAGTTCCACTGTTAAATCGAGTGGAAATACCAATGCTTCCTCAACAGCCAATTACCAAAATCCGACTTATCCCTACAAACCGACAGACAACTAAAATCATCAATTTTTGATTTTATGTTTCTGTCGGATTTTTCATTTTTACAGATTTGCGGATTTTGTAGAAATTCAAAAGTTAGTTATTTGGGTGAGCAAGGCGATTTTTGATTTTTACGCTTTTGCAATTTTAGCAAAAGCGTAAAGGGGTGCGGGGATTTCACCACCAAGCGATTTTGTACGAACATTGTTCGGACAAAATCTATGCTTGCGACCTCCTGCGGAGGTCCGTTTTTCCCCCTCAGATTAGTTTTGATTTTGGCAAAAAATTACCCATTAAATTTTATATGAAGGGAGAGGATTGGTTGATGGATAAGACCGAAAGAATTTTTATCAGAGTTTCACCAACAGAAAAAAAAGAGATTGAGAAAAAAGCAAGCCTTGTTAATAAGAGTGTAGCAAACTATCTGATAACTTTATCGGAGAATAAAAGAGTCGTTGATACATCAAAACTTCCTCCGCTGATTTTGGAGATACGGCGAATTGGTGTCAATATCAATCAAATCGCTGCTGTTGCCAATTCGCAAAAGTACATCAATAAAGAATTGTTATCAAAGGTAAATGAGAACCTAAAAGAAGTTATAGGACTTTTGCAGCAGATACTTGAGGAAGTATATAATACCGAAGAACATACTTTTCAAAGTTTGGAAACAAAGATCGATAAGCTGACAAAGGCAGTAGAAGGAATTGGTGACGATGGCAACAGTCAAGGAAATCAAAAAATCAATTAAGGTACATCAGTATGTTTCCGATTCGATTTCCTATGTCCTCTCTCCCGAAAACCGCAACGGTGATGAAAAATGCTTTAAGGCAAGCTACCTTAATTGTATGAATGACGGAGCGGAAAGTTTATCAAAACAATTCTATGAAACCCGTAGAGCATTTAATAAGGATAATAACATATTGGCACATCATTATGTACAGAGCTTTTCGCCAAATGAGAAAATCACACCTGAACTTGCACATCAGATAGGTGTAGAACTTGCCGAAAAGATTGCACCGGGATTTCAGGTTATTGTATCAACTCATATTGATAAAGACCATATCCATAATCATATAATTATCAATGCTGTAAGTATGGAAACAGGGCTGAAATGGAAAGGAAACGGTGATACATTAAATAAATCTGTAAGACCGGAAAGCGACAAGCTGTGCAAAAAGTATGGATTGACAACAATCAAAAAACGATCCGGCTTGCGTGGTATAGATCAGTCAACGAGAGAACTTGCTGCAAAAGGAAAGTCGTGGAAAGTAGATTTGTGCAAAGCACTTGATGAAGCAGTAAAGCTCTGTAACAGTAAAGATGAATTTATCTCGTTTATGAAAAATAAAGGCTTTGAGATAACACGCTACACCGACAGACACATAACATTTCAGAAAATTGGAGAAAAAAAGAAAATCCGTGCTGATACTCTTGCGGAACAATTCGGAGATTACTATAAAAAAGAAAATCTTGAAAAACTGATGGGCTTTTACAGCATACCAAAACCAATAGAAACAACTCCGAAACCGAAACAACAGCAAATACCTTTTAAGAATGAATTTGAAAAATATGAAGACAGCTATTTTAAGAAAAATCCCCCGCCAACAACCCCTATCGAAGCAAAAACTTTACAGTTGCTTATAAAAAATTCAACAACTCCTTTTTTCTTTCTTCTGTTGACCATTATGAAATTGCTACTTCGTAGAAAAAACAAACAAAGACTTGACAGAAAATACAGACTGCTGCACAGCAAAGCAAAAATGCAAAAGCAGTATAAGACGAAAAAGCCGAATTTGCAGGAAACGTTAGAGAGGTATGAAACGGTTCCTGCTATTGCCGGAAATATACCATACAAAAATCTTATAAAGGCACAAGGCGAAAACTATCGGGTACGCATTGCACTTTCTGCTGTTCCAAAGCTGTACGCTTATCCGTTTTTCTTTTCGGCAAGCCTATATAAAAGTTATGCTCTTGTAACGATCAAGGCAAAAGACAGACAGCTACTGCAAAGAGCATTGGAGATTGAAGATATATCTGTACTTGAAAAGCATAATGAACATTATACCGCAAAAGCAGAATACCTTGCTTTGAAAAAAAGAGCAGAACGGCTTGGTGTAAAGACTGAATTTCTTGTCATACAGCCGGAACGGCTATCAAAACTAAAAGAAGAAAAAGACCGCTTTGTTGCGATACCGACAAAAGAAGGGAAAATCCGTTTAGCGTTTTTGCCACAAAACAAAGATTTTATTTTACATACACTCTATCCCGAAAGGTATGAAAGCAATTCTGATCTTTTTTCTGTCGGTAGAAATTCAACAGTCAACACACGGTTGAAATCAGAAGCCTTGCTTGGTGGTCAGCAAATGAGATACAGAACACTGACAAAAGAACAGGTTGAACAGCTTGCCGAAAGTACAAAGGGACAAGAGTTATTTGCCGTTTTCAGCAAAAACGCAAAAGGGGAAAATTTGAACGGGCAGTATAACATAGCCTTTAAGGAAGAAGATACCGCATTGATTGAAAGCATATTGCAAAAACCAAAAACAACAAAACGAAAAATTTGATTTTTACTTTGAAAAATGTTGACTTTATCGTTGTAAAGTGTTAAAGTATTTATAGAGGAGGTCAAAACTTTGGCAATAAAATATCGTGAAGCCGAACAATTAAGTTCATCAACAAGAAAAAAACTTACAGCAACACCGGAAAATTGGCTAAAATTTCTTAAAACAGCGTCAAATACATATAAGTATGACTACAATGATCAGATACTTATTTCAGCACAGTTTCCAAACGCAACTGCTGTTGCCACTTTTGATGTTTGGTCTAAAAAGTTTGGCAGAAAAATCAGAAGCGGTGAAGTTGGTATTGCTTTGATTGATGACAATGGCCAATATCCAAGAATGAAATATGTTTTTGATATTTCGCAAAGCAGTGTCAGAAATAATATTCCGCAACCGTACATTTGGGATTTAAAAGAAGAATACCAAGATGAAGCTGCTTTGTATCTTGCAGGCGATTCGTCAATCCCGATTGAAGAAGCTATTTCTGATTTCTGTGAAAATACCGTTGACGGTTTGCTTGAAAAATATGAAAATCGTTTAATGATACAATCCGTTAATAGTGATATGCTTGCCGGACTTGACGAAACATCAATAAGAGTAGAATTTCGCCAAATGGTTTTTGAAAGTGTAAAGTATATGGCACTTATTCGCTGTGGTCTTGATACATCAGTATATGTTGATAATGATGTTTTCAGAAATCTTGTCAATTTTTCGGAAATAAACATAACGGATATTCTTGGAAATGCAGTAAGTGATATATCAGAACAGGTTTTACGGGAAATTGAAAATACGGTTAAGACAATCGAAAGGAGAAATATTTATGAGCATAACCATCAAGAAAACCAAAATGATAGACGGAGTACCTTACCTGCTGAACGAGGAGGATATGATGTATTATCCGGTAGTCAAGGAGAACAAAGCGACAGGTTTGACCTATACGCTCGATCCCGAAACATTCGTATATCTGCCCAATCTGACGGTAACGGTGGACGAGAGGGACATCGGGATATGGGGACAAAAGAGGAAGAAATATCTGAAAGAGGAACAGCCGGAAATTTATATGCAGATGTTCGACAGTCACAGTCTGACCGATCACCTGATAGAGATCAACAAATCAGCCGAAAAAATGATGGAAGAAATCGAAACGGCAATGATGAAACAGGAGGGCGTAACAGAACAGTTGAAAGCAACAGATCAGATGGAATGGGTACGCCGTCTGAACTCAATACAAGCAAGAGCGGAAGAAATCGTACTAAACAATCTGATTTACACATAAAACCGAATAAAACCAAGCGAAAGGCAGAGGAAAATATTTCCCCTGCCTTTTTTCATTCAACATCAGGTGAGCAACTCAGCCTGTTAGAACCTGAAAAAACGGAACAGGACATAATCAACGAATATGTAACGGCAAGGCTGTTATGGATTGGTACTGGTGTAGAGGACGGGAAATTCAGAGTGAACGAATTTTTTTCCGAACATCATACAAAAGAAGAAAAAGCTGAATTTTTAAGTAATGAATTTGGTTGGTACGGCAGCTATACCGGTGATGATGAATTTACAGCAAGACCAAACAAGGGACTTGTCTTTGAGCATAAAGATAACGAAAACCCTGAAAACAACATCAATGTTCATCTGACTTATCCGCAAGTGGTTGATTACATTGACTATCTTGTTTCAAATAACTTGTATTTTACACAAGAAGATATTGAAAACAGACAGCAAAGAGCCATTCATACTTTGATGACAACAAGTGAAGGTAACGATTACGATAATCTTTCGATTAAAAGAGCCAAAGAAATTCTTGACAGTTATAATATTGATTACAGTCAAATTCTTGAAAACAAGCCTGATGTAGAAGAAGTAACTGTTGATGATGTCACAGAGTTAAAAGAAGTTATAGCAGACAATACCGAAATTCCCGATATAGACAGCCCATCAGTAAAAGCTGAACCACAAGAAACAGTTTATACAGAAAGTGCTGTTGTTGCGGAGTTTCGTAACCGTACTGATGAAAAATTCCATTTAATTGACGGTCGGACTGCATTTGATATAGAGTCTGAAATTGATCAAAGGTTGCAAGAAACGCTTGACGAAAATGAAATAGCCGGAGAAATAGTCGGTATAGTGTTATATGGTTCAAGAAGTCGTGGATTGGAATCAGGAGAACAATCTGATATTGATGTTGTTGTAGAAATAAACGGTTCAGAACTGAAAGAAGACGCATTATTTAATATTTTTGCTGATCTTAATCTTGAAATTGACGGTATTCCCGTTGATGTCAATCCTATCCGTCCCGAAGAAACAGGAACACTTGAAGATTATTTGCCGAAAGCCGAAACCTATCTTGAACAGAAACAGGAAGATGAATCAGAAAAGATATTTGCTTCTGATGATGACAATGATGAACAAGTGGGACTTAAAGTCCCGGTTGACAGTTTAACTGTTAATATCACATATACTGAAAATCCAATTTTAAACCGTCTGGTAGAAAACTATAAAAGCAGTAATAATACAATTTCTTTTGCAGGAATGAACACACTGCTTAAATATCTTGACGAAAAACAACACCTTGAAAGGTCAAATCAAAATTTAAGCGTTGGTTGGTATGATAAAACCGATTTTGAAATCAAAGCTGTTATAGACGGTGAAGAATTTACCTATTCGGGAAGATTTGATATTGGTGACGGTAAAGGTACAGGCGGTGGCAGTCTGATTGACCATATCAGCGATTATGCCGATTATACATTATCACCTAACAATCCTTATCATTTAAGTGCAGAGGAACTTGCAGAAAAACAGAAAATCAAGGATATACTTATTCCCTTTTTGCGTAAAAATGAACAGCTTACACAATCCGACGAGGATTTGATAGGGGCAGTTAAAAGAACTGATCCTATCCGCACAACAGAGAAACAATATAATAATCTTATCGGTAAAACCGTAACTTATGATTCAAGGGAATATGTTGTTGAGGGGATAGATTTAGAAAAGGACAAAGCAAAAATCCGTGACGATAATACAGGTTGGTATCCCCTGTTTCAAGATGTCAATTTACAAGATATTGTCAGTCAGAACATTGACCTGATAGAAACTCCGAAACAGGAAAACACTCCACAGGCAACAGAACAGCAAGAAAACACACAATCCACCACTCCTGAAATAACAGAAAACTACCATATAACCGACTTATCACTCGGACAGCGAAAACCACTTGAAAAATTCAATGATAACCTTGCGGCTATCAGAACACTGAAACAGCTTGAATCAGAGGACAGAACAGCCACTCCCGAAGAACAGGAAACACTGTCAAAATACACAGGTTGGGAAGGTCGCACTACATACGGAACGGCTGACAAAACAGCTTATGAACTCATTGAGGATGCATTAAACCTCAAAGCTACAACCGTAAAAGTAAAAGAGATTGTTGACGGCAAAGAAAGATATAGAGCTGATCCGACAAGAACTG
>JAQXZA010000059.1 GCA_029226955.1 Clostridia bacterium
TATTTCTCTGAAATGAGATGCTTGGAAAATCTTTTGACAATCGTATTTGTTGATGTCGGTTGATACGGTTTTGTTCGTTTTAGAATTTTCGCATATTGAGAAATTCGCCGTAATGGTGCAATTTTCTTTTTCTGTTGGTAAATCATTATTCTTCATTCTTCAAGCTGAAAAATCAGGTGTAACAAAGAAAAAAGTATTAAATTTGCCGTTAAGTCAAAAAGTATCAAAAGTTCATCAAAATCTTAACTTTTTCTTTGAATTAACGGTATCTGTTTTGACGGTCGTTAGATTTGATACTTTGAAAGGGGATTTTTATGATTTATGGATATTGCAGAATTTCTACCGGAAAGCAAAATATCGAAAGGCAAATCAGAAATATTCTGAAAGCCTTTCCAATGGCTGAAATCAGACAAGAAGTTTATACCGGAACGAAGTCTGACGGTCGCAAGGTATTTGAGCAGCTTTTGAGAATTGTCAAATCAAGAGATACGATTGTTTTTGACAGCGTATCCCGTATGAGCCGCAACGCTGAAACAGGTTTTAAGATTTATCAGGAGTTATACGAAAAGGGAGTCGAACTTGTATTCCTGAAAGAACCGCACATCAATACTGAAACCTACAAGAAAGCACTTTCAAGCAATATTGAGTTGACCGGAACAAAAACAGACATCATTCTGAAAGCAATAAATGAGTATTTGATGGAATTAGCAAAGGAACAGATCATTCTTGCATTTGAGCAGTCTGAAAAGGAAGTATCAGACTTGCACCAACGAACCAAAGAGGGCATTGAAACAGCCCGTCTGAAAGGCAAGCAAATCGGTCAGAAATCAGGCAGTACCTTGACCACCAAAAAGAGTATTGTTGCAAAACAAGGCATTTTGAAATATTCCAAAGATTTTGGCGGCAGTCTGAACGATGTTGAATGTATGAAGCTGCTCGGTATTGCTCGAAATACTTATTACAAGTACAAAGCACAGCTGAAAAATGGGGCTTAAAGCCCCATTTTTACATCTTGACAATAGATAACATTAGTGTTATCATAGAACGAGAGGTGAACAGTATAATGAATAGTAATGAGGAAGATATAATAAAGACTCTGATCAGAATCAGAGAAGAACAGGGAATTTCGCAGCGTCAGCTCGCCGCACTCACCGGCATAAAACAGCCGGCTATCGCAAGACTGGAAAGCGGACGAACTGCTCCAAACATTGCTACACTCAACAAGCTACTTACACCTTTAGGCTATACTTTGACCATATCGCAAATAAGCGAAAAAAAGGAGGATTTTGATTATGTATAATGTTTCAGTTCCAATACCCGATGAAGTGTTGTATGACACACATCTTTCCAAAAAACTGTCGGAAACCTATGTAAGACAGGCAGCAGCATTGTTTTATTACACAAAATTAGGTGTTTCTCTCGGTTACTGTGCGGACATTGCAAATATGCCGAAAATAGATTTTATTCGTTTTCTTTCGGAGAATGGAGTATCTATCTTTGATTTTGAAAACCAAGATGAACTCAATGAGGATATAGCGAATGCATAAAGTGGTTGTAAACTCGACACCCTTGCTTGTTCTTGGTAACATCGGCAAGTTAGATATACTGCGTGAATTATATGGAAAAATCTATATTTCTGAGGCAGTATTCAAAGAAGTATCAGAAAAGAATGATGCGGCAAGTGCGGCACTCCGTTCTTCTAATGACTGGATACAGGTATTAAATATAGAAAATCCAACAGACTATGCGATGTATCGTGCAAAACTTCACGCAGGAGAGGTTGAAACAATGATACTTGCACAACAAAAGTCACTTCAAGCAGACCTTGTTATATTAGATGATTTAGCAGCACGAAAAACCGCTAAATTTCTTGGACTTAATGTAACGGGAACGATGGGAGTTCTGATAAAAGCAAAGCAAGAGGGAATAATTACCGAAGTTAAGCCATTGCTGAATGATATAATACAGAATGGATTTTTTATCAGCGATAAAGTTATACAAATGGTTTTGAAAGTCGTTGGCGAATAAGATTATTTGTGTGGCATAAAAAAGTGGGGCTTGAAGCCCCAAAAAAATATACAGCAGTCTTATAAGTACGAAATAGGAACTTGTTAAGATTGCTGTATTTTATATTGCACAAAATATTGACTTAAATTTAGTGTAATATAACGAAATAATAATGAACGAATGGACATTATTTTTATTGACAAATTTTGAAAAAAGATGTAGAATAAGTATGTTACAAATAAAAAATAAACGCCCACAGCCCGTCAGTTGCTACCAACAACTAACAGGCATTCGCCGTACAAGGTATAACAGGTACCTGACAGCTTAGTGAACGCCATTATTGGGTAAATTATAACCCATTGATGATACATTTGTCAAGTCTTATACCTTATGTTTAGCGACTGATGGGTATGAGGCTTGATTTTTTACTTTGTACTGCTTTGCACATTGAAAATTTTAAAAAACCGTCAAACACTTTCCGATAATAGCTGCTTGATGAAAACAGGTAGTAGCGGAGGACAACGCA
>JAQXZA010000060.1 GCA_029226955.1 Clostridia bacterium
TCAATAAGTCCTATACCTTTTTCGTTATAGCGTATTCGTCTGCCGAATTTTTCTGACCATACATTAAACGACGCAACAGCTTTTGCTTTCGGAAACTGTGCAAATATAAGCGTTTGTTCTGAAAAGCTGTACTTATATGTATTTGACGCTGTTGTTAAAAACTGTTGCCAGTTTTCTTTTGATGACGCAAGATTTTTTCTTGTCGTCAATCTTAATTCTTCGGCTTCACGGTATTTAATAGCCATTTGATTTAACCTCCTGTAATTATTACTTTAATACTTTACCGCACGAAAGTCAATACTTTCAGGGAAAATTTTTTCTTTTTGTTTTCTCTTGATTGTTCAAAGCGTTTTCGATTTTTTCAATATCGCTTTCTTTAAATGCAATGTTATAATTGTCACCTAAACTCTGACCTTTTGCATTTTTGTTAAACACCGCAAAAAGTTCTTTTGTGTCTGATTCAGCGTAGAGCTTTTCGACCTGTTTTTTTGTAAGAGTACGGTAACGCATTTTCTGACCACCGAGCAATGCTTCTGATTTCAGTTTTGTATTGACTTTTGAATTTCTTGCAACAGAAAACAAATCATTAGTTTTATATTTGTCGGGATAAAGAGTATGAAGAATGTAGTCTTTGTTTTGCGGAAGAAACGCTAATCGGATTTTACCGTCAGCCAAGCTTGAAACAAATCTGTCTTTTTCATCTTTCAGTTTTTCAAACTGTTCAGCAGTGATATTTAGAAATTCAATTTTTACACCGAGTTGCTCGGCACGATTTTTCAAAGCAATGTAATCAGCTTTGGAAGAATAATGTTTGTTATGATTTTCAAGCACCTGTATATTTTCAACGGCAAGAGCCTTTTGTAAAAGGAGCTTGTCTTTTTCTTTAATCGTTACAAGTGCATAATCTTTATACAGTCTTGCGGAAAAGAAGAAAGGGTAGGCATACAGTTTTGGAACAGACGAAAGAGCAATTTTTATTCTGTAATTTTCGCCTTGTGCTGCAACAAGATTTCTATATGGAATGTTTCCGGCGGTCATTTGCATTTTTTCTGTTTTGGCAATTTGTTCTTTAAGCGACGGTTTATATATTTTGTATTTTTGCTGACTACAATATCGATGAAGAATTGAATATTTTTTGTTGAGTCTGCTTTTTTTGTTTTGCCTTATAAGCAATCTCATAATAATTAGCAGTAATATCAAAAGCGGACGGTTTGAATTTCTGATAATCTGTTGCAAGAATTTTGTTTCAGAAATTTTTGCCGGCGGAGGATTTTTTGAAAAATGATTTTTTTCATATTTTTCAAATTCGCTTATGAAAGAAGATTTTTGCGGTTTTGAATTTTTTATATCGGGTGGCTGTTCGGATTTTTTCGGAAGTCGATAAAATCCCATCAGCTTTTCAAGATTTTCTTTTGTGTAATAATCTCCAAACTGAGTTGCTAAACGGCTTGCACGAATTTTTTTCTTTTCGCCGATTTTTTGAAATGTAATATCTTTTTCGCCGTAACGGGTAATATCAAAATTTTTACGCTTCATAAAATCAATAAATTCTTGTTTCGTATTACACATCTTTACCGCTTCATCAAGAGCCTTACACAATTCAACTTTCCACGACTTTCCTTGCTCAGCAAGCTTTTGTGTTGTTTGGTCAACGCCTTTTAAGCCGGACTTGTTTTTAATAGTTGTCAAACCATATAACTTGCAAATTTTATCGCTTTCCTTTTGCAACACTTCTGTTAAAGTTGTTTTATTTCCTTTCCATTTCATACCTGTTTCCATACTTACAGAATTTATGATGATATGATTATGTATATGGTTTTTGTCAATATGAGTTGATACAACAACCTGAAATCCCGGTGCAACTTTTTCTGCAAGTTCCACACCAATCTGATGAGCAAGCTCAGGTGTAATTTTTTCATTCGGCGAAAAACTCTGAACATAATGATGTGCTAAAATTTCTTTATCTTTATTAAAAGCATAACGAGTTAAATAAAAATGTTTTGTTATACTATCAACATTGTTTCCGTCACAATTAAGACAAGTAGCTTGAAAACATTTTTCATCTCCGTGTTTGTTCTCAGGTGATAACACATAAGCAATAGAGTCATAAACATATTGATGTGCCTTGATTTTTTTTTGTATTGGTTCAACTACTGCCATTTTTATTATCCATCTTTTCAATAAGTATATCTATTTTTCGTTCCAAAGAACGAAAAGTATGTTCATCTTCATCATATATTTCAGAAAGAATTTTCTGCGTTATAGATTTAATTTCATCAAGACTTTCAATAGCAGATTGGAGTAACTCTTTGCTGACATATTTTTGAGTATTACCTATATGTGCAATCTGATTTATATTTGTTCCAACTCTTGATATTTCAAGAATTAATTTTGGAATACTATCTGAAACTACAATTCTTTTATTTTCAGATAAAGACACTAAATAACCTGATAAACTCATATGTGCAAGTTTAGCTCTTTCTTGCAGTTTTTTCTTTTCCGATAGCGGTAATCTAAAATTTACATTAACTTTTTCTTCTTTTTCAGAAAGCATAAACATATTTCCTTTCAAAAAACACAGTTAATTTTAGGGCAAAAAACGGACCTCCGTAGGAGGTCGCAAGCTTAGATTTTGTAACGCAAAATGCTTACAAAATCGCTTGGTGGTGAAATCCCCACACCCCTCAGATTTTGCGAACATACGCAAAATCAAAATCGCTGTCGCTCACCAAAATTTCAAATTTATCAAATCCTTTCAGATTTTATAAATTTGAAAAAAATAAAAACCGACATAAAAATAAAAAACTCAAAAATAAATTTTTAAGTCGTTTTTTCAGTCGGTTTGTTTTCGGAAATATTCGATTTTACTGTATCTTCATTCTTTGCATTATCAGTCAGACTTGCGTTCTTTTCGGATTTTCTGTATTCCTTTTCCAACGCTAAATCATCAATCTTATCTAAGATTGACTGTTTGTCATCGGAAGAAGTAAGTCCGAGTTCCATCATTTTTCTCATAAACTCACGGCTGAATTCTTCATTTTTGGCATTTGTAAGCTGTTTAATTTCTGATTGCAATTTTGATATTTTGGATTTTTTGTCCTCAATATCTTTTTGCAGTTTTTTAACCTGAGCCTTTTTTGCCTGTATTTTTTCATCATAATTATTCATCAAATACACTCCTTACTCAACAGGCGGTATATCATCATCTGATACACTCTGTTCAAAATCTTTACTCTGACTTTCGTTACTTTTTGCTCCGCAGAAGTTTACACCCGATACTAAAACAATCGTGTCTGTACGATTAACATTGTTTTTATCGGTGTAGGTATCATTTCTCAACTCTCCATTTATGAGAATAGGTTTGCCTTTTTCAAAATACTTACAGATAAACTCGGCACAGTTTCTCCACGCAACGCATTTGAAAAAATTTGTTTTTCTTTCGTCGTTGACAATTCTGTTTTCCTCAACGGCTATCGAAAAACTTGTAACCGCAATGTTGCTTTGCGTGTGTTTAAGTTCGGGATTTGCTGTAAGTCTGCCTTGTAGAACAACCTGATTTAACATTTTACTTTTCCTCCGTTGGTCTATGTTTTATGTTTTGTGTAAGCCCTCTTTTGTGTTTTGCCGTTAGGGTCGAAGTATCCCAACTCCTCCCATACTTTCTTATCAGGGCAAAAATAATTGTACTCGGAAGAATTTTCTTTCTTAAAGGCATATCCAAAAGTAAAAATTCCGTCCTGCAATCCTTGCCTGATAGACTGTTGGTCTTTACCTATAGCGTTTGATATTTCAGCGATTGGAACATTTCTGCCAGTAAACTTAGGTTGTTTATTAGAATTCATATATTCAAGATTATCTGCTATTCTTTCCAAAGCACAGCTTATTCTTTCAAGACTTTCCAAAGCACTACTTATTCTTTCAAGATTGTCAGCTATCTTTGAAATTTGATGTTTGTCTAACATTTTTATCTTCCTTTCAGTCGGGGACGGATTTTTTATTTATTTTACTTTTTCTATGTCTAATGCAAATTTTCGTCAACAACAAATTTATTCAACGGGAGGAATATTATCCTCATCATCAAAATCTGTAAAAGCATTATCTTCTGTGTTTTCAGATATTATGCTTTCTTCATCAGCCTGTTGCGGAAGATTCGTTTCATCGGTCGTTTTGGTTTCCGTCAAAGAATTGTTGTTGGCGGTTTCGTTTACGGAAGAATTAGCATTTAATGCTTCTTGAAGAATACGGTTAATAAGAACCTGTTGATTTTTTGCTTTCTTTTGTGCCTTGCGTTCGGCTCGCTCTTTTTTGAGTTCGGCTTTGATTTGCGGTTCAAGTTCCGCACGGATTTCTTTTGTCAGCGTTTCACGCAGATTTTTTTCAGTTTCCTGTCGGATTTTTTCTTCAAGATTTTTTTCTATTGTCTTTTCCATTTGCTTATAATATTCGCTTGTTTGCAGTTTTTCAATTTTCTTTTCAGTAAGAAAATCAAATGCTGACGGCTTGATAATTTTACAGGCTTCATCAATCTTCTTTATACTTTCGGGAATAAAAATGTTATTGAATATCGTTTTATCTGACGATAATTCAATCTGACTTAAAATCTTTCTGTAATTTGTCAGCATTGCAATCAAACTGTTACGAAAGGTTGCGTCGTAATATTTCATTTTGCTTCTTCCTTTCCAAGTACAGCTTTGTTGTAATCGTCAAGCAAATCTGTATAGCTGATATTGAAAATATCGGCTAACTTGATAATTTTTTCAAGTGGCGGAAAGTTTTTGCCTGTTTCGTAGTAAGTATAAGTCGAACGGTCAATATGCAGCTTGTTTGCTGTCTGTTCCTGCGTAAGACCACACTTGTTACGGTAATATCTCAGATTTTTGGCAATTTCCGAATTATATTTATCCCTTTTCATTTAACTCACCTCCTCGTTTTGTTTTTGATATTCGGCGATTATTTCCTGTTCAATGTAATTTCTGACCTTTGAATTAAGCGGAACAACATCAGGAAATGTATCGTCGGAGTTCTTTCGCTTGCTTGATGAAAAGGCAACAAACATTTTTTTGCCGTTATCAAGCAGCTTGATGTTATCAATCAGCAGACTGTAATCAATGACGATTGAAACATCGGCAAGCTGCCGTTCATTGTTCTGAGTCTTTGTAATCTTTATCGAAGTAATTTTCATTTTTCACCATTCCTCTGTATCGCCGGTTTCTTTTTCAAACTCGGCAATGTCGTATGTAGCGTGATAGCTTTCTGCCTTATCGCCAAAATTTGCATCGGCAGTCTGATAACATTCGTAGGTTAGCGGTGCATTGTACAGAGCTGCAAGCAGATATTTTTTGATGTTGCGGATTTTATGTGTCTTGCTCGTTTCAGCGAAAGAATCAAGTACATAAACGATATGGTCATAGTCTATTTTATCAAACACATTCTGCACATATTTTGCTGACATAGTCTGACGGGATATTGTCACCGTATCATTTGACATATAAACTTCCGTCATAATATCAACTATTCCGTCAATTAAAGATTTATCGTAGTTTTTGCAAAGACGCTCATAGTCGATATTGTCGAGTATGTACTCTCGTATCTCATCAATCTCATCAGCCGTTTTGACCGATGATTGATTGATTGGATAAGTATTTGATTTTTTAGTAATTGATTCTTGTATATTTAATTGTGGCTGTTTTTCCTGTACAGGTTCAGCCTGTTCAGGTTTAACCAAGATTGGAAAATCCGTTTTAGGTTCACTGACCTGTACGGGATTTTCCTGTTCAGGCTTTTGCGGTTTTGGCTTGTTACATTTTTCAGCCTGTACAGGATTTTCCCGTTTAGGTTTCTTTTTGCTTTTAAGGCTGTTTTCGGCATTTTTCATAGGTATCTGATAAATTATGTATTCTGTGCCTGTAAGCTGTCCACGCTCGTTTCTGATACGGCTACGAACAACATATCCTGCCTGTTCAAGTTCTTTAAGTGCTGATGATATACTGTCAACACCGTCACCGCATATTGCCGCAAGTCCTTTGAGAGTGTAGTCCCAATCTTCCGGAAGAGAAAGCATAAGCGACTGTAAGCCTTTTGCTTTCAGTGAAAGTGACTTGTTACGCAAATGATGATTTGCCATAATTGTATAGTCTTTCTGCTGTTCGATTTTAAATGTAGCTGCCATAATTGTTCTCTCCTTAATTGATATAAATATTTTCGGAATTGTCGGAGTCGAACCGACTAAACCCTTATTCCGATATAAAAAAGAGATACGACATTGATAATCGTATCTCTTTGGTATTTATTATTGTTTCATTGCTTTGTAACAAAAAAGTGTTGCACGGCAGTCAGACAAGCTGTCGTGGGCTGTATCGTCGCCCCAATCATAGTCGTAATAATTAGCACAGGTCGTCAGCTTTTGCCATTTATAATCGGCGTAATAATCGTTCCACTCGCCGTATATTTCAGCAAAATCAAGCATTACATCAACAATTTCCGTGTCCTCTGCAATGTTCACACCTGCGGCTTGTAAAAAGCCTAAATCATATTGTGTATTGTAGCCGACGATTTTATGTACTGAGGATATTATAGAGTTGATTTCGTCTAATTTATCCTTGATATGCGGACAATCTTTGACCATTTCAGGCGAAATACCGTTGACCGCCTGTGCCTGTTCCCATTCGGTGCAATTCTGTGGCTTAAAGTACTGATTATACAGTGTATTACCGTTATTGTCGATTATTGATAATTGCAATATCTCGTCATAGTCGCTTGACAATCCTGTTGTTTCAGTATCAAGCACAATATAATTATCCATATTCTTAACCTCCTGTATATTGCGGATAGCGAAGTTTTATTGCTTCCAAGTAAAACGAGGCATAAGGGCAACAGAATATCTCACTCGGACTGTAATATCGGCTCGGCAACTGTTCTTCAAATCCGTCATCACCTATATATGTTTCGCCCTCTGAACAGTATCCGTTCCACAAGTTAAATGCAAGGCGTGTTGTCTTGCGACTTGTGCCTGTCTGCCAAGCCTGATACAAAGCTTCTGTTTTTATGCTGTTATCGGCAAAATCAAATATATCATTGATATGCTCAAAACATACATCATCAAGTGACAACAGGTATGCAACCGACTGATGATAACAGTCGGTTGATTTCATCATATTGATTGTTGCTTCATAGTTCAACTTATGGTCATTGTCTTTGAATTTCATAATTAAACACCCTTTCTGTACACTTCAACTGCCTGTTTCTTGTTGTTGTTTACGAGGATATAATCAAGCTGTGATTCTGATATTTCATCATCAGGAATACCAAAAGATTTCAAAGCAAGAATCATATACCCCTTGACTGTTTCCTCAAAATCGTCTTTTTTATCGGTTTTACGGACGGTTTCGGCTTGCTTTGCTTCTCTGACGGTATCATCTTCATCAGGATTTTCATTATCTGAAAGCTCCTCTGAATCCGACTCATAACCCGGTTCATAATCTGTATTGTTCACGCTGTCCGTATCGTCCTCGTCCGAAAAATCTTCATCGGGTATAGTTTCCTGTTCGGTTTCAATATTTTTCTTTTCGGTCGGATTTTCTTTGTTTGTTTCAACCGACCTGTTATAGAAGATATTTTCAAAGTTATCTTCAAAACTTTGAGTATCTCCGTTTTTGTCAGCCGCCTTATGCAATCTCTGTGCTGTTTCAAGCGTTAAAGCCTTTTCGGGTATTGAATTATTACTCATAAAGTCAACGATAACACGCTGTTGCTCATCAGTAAGGTATGATAACTCAACACCTGTAAGAAAGGCTATTTTTTCGTTATCTACCCATTCCGTGAACTCATCAACAAGATATGTAAGACGGATATACCTGTATATCTGCTTGCTGTTCATTCCGTTTTTTTCGGCTATTGACGATACAGTCTTTTTTCCGAGCTTTTTCATCAGCTCTTTTTGTTCTGCATAGGCACGAGCATAAACAGACGGCTTATATTCGTTGTTTCTGTCAGTGTTGGTTGCAAGGATAATATATCTTGCTATGTCGTCAGATACATTCTTGACATAACAGGGAATGTCCTGTTTATCAAGAAGTTTGCAAGCTCTGAAACGGTGCCTGCCCGACAATATATTATACCGTTCTCCGTTCGGAACTACAATAAGCGGTTCAAGCACACCTACATTATTTATACTTTCGGCAATCTGTGTTACCTTATCTTCATTTATCGGAAACGGTTGGTCGTCTATTTCATCTAACTGAGAAAGAGAAATATTGATGAAATGGCTGTCGTCTTTAATTCCGAGAAGATTACTGTATGCGTCTGAAACCGTTGGAATTGACTGTCTTTGTACATTAAGTATCGGTTTAGCCATTGTTATTTTCCTCTCTTTCAATTATTTCATCGACTACTGCCATATACTGCTGACCTGTTACACTTTTTGCCTGTGATACAAGCGATTTATGCGTGATTGATGATACCTTAACTTCATCACGATAGGCAATCTGATTTTCAAAAACAAAATCCTTGTAACTGTCTGTCAAAGCACTCATAATCTCCTTTGCGGAATTAGTGCGTTTGTTGAACATCGTTACAAGGATACCGAGTATATACTGTCTTATGTCGCCGCTTTTTACTCTCTGCAATGTTGCTAAAAGTTGGTCAACACCCTCATACGCCCAATAATCAGACTGAACAGGTATCAGCACTTTATCACAGGCTTTAAGAGCGTTTGAAACAAGCAAATCAAGCGTTGGCGGACAGTCTATGATGATGTAATCATATTTATTGAAATAATCATCAGAAAAAAGACGGGCAAATACGCTTGTGCTGTCGCTGTCTGTGCCGAGTATTGATATAATTCCGGCAAGCATAAAGTTTGACGGAATGTAATCAATGTTTTCTGTATCGTTGTGTCTGATGAAGTTATCAACAGGCTGTTTAACACCTGATACTGTCTGCCAAATCAGTTCTGAAACCGTAGGCTTGCCGTCCTGACTGTCATAACCGAGCCATCTGCTCAGATGACACTGATTATCCGTATCGACAAGCAATACATTTTTGCCTTTGCGTACAAGACCTGCACCGATGTTAATCGCTGTTGTTGTTTTTGCTACACCGCCTTTTTGATTAGCGATAGCAATTACTGTTGTTTTTGTTTTCATAATAGTGTTCTCTCCTTAATTGATATAAAATTTTTATATAATAAAAAGCCGACTACATTTCTGTAATCGACTTTTTATTCTTATATATAATGTGTATCCTTGCAACATATTAAGTAAGTGCAAGTTGTAACAATAGCAACCCTTCTTGCAACATACAGGCACGTGCAAGTTGTGACTAATCGCTGTTATCAGAGCATTTCTTGCAACATATATGTTGTGCATACGGATTTTATGTATGCAGTTTATACCTCACCGAGTGTATTCATTACCTGACAGGTCAGGATTTACACGCACTGTTCTCGACTTTCGGACACCAAGTTGCCCCATTTTGATTCTAAAAAATATATACT
>JAQXZA010000061.1 GCA_029226955.1 Clostridia bacterium
CCCTTTGTCTTTGGATAAACCGCCATTGACAGCGACGGAGCGGGATAATCTATTCCGTCAAGAATTACCTTTCTTGCCGGAGAACAAAGTGTATCACCTGTACTTGCTGATGAGAGTTTTGCCACTGCACCAATGTCACCGGCACCGATATAGGCTGCGTCTTCAAGTTTTTTGCCTTTTATGGTCATAACCTTTGAAATTTTTTCGGAATTTCCTGTACGCATATTTACAAGCTGTGTGTCGGCGGTAATTTTGCCTGAAATTACCTTGAAATATGACAGCTTTCCGACAAACGGGTCAGCTATTGTTTTGAAAACTATTGCGGCTGGCTGAGCGTCGTCATTTACGCTGAGTTCAACAGGGTTTCCGTCCGTATCGACAGCAAGTTCAGCGGCTTTGTCGGCGGCACTCGGAGCAAGCCATGCAAGACCGTTCAAAAGCTGTTCTATACCGTATGTCAACAATGCGTCACCACAGAATACAGGGCTTATAGTACCGTTCTTGACACCCTGACTTACACCGACAATTATTTCCTCAGGAGTAAATTCCTCACCTGAGAAATATTTTTCAAACATTTCGTCATCTGTTTCGGCAACAGCCTCACAAATAGCGGTTCTCAGACCTTCCAGTCTATCGCCCATATCGGGAATAGGAACAGTTGTAATTTTGCCGTTTACATATTTGTATGCTTTATATTCAAGGAGATTTACATAACAGTCCGCCTGTCCGTCAACTATGTAGGGAACAACAACAGGGCAGACGCTCGGGCCGAATGACGCTTTAAGATTTTCAAAAACACGGTAGAATCTTGCACTTTCGTCACACAAGCCGTTTACAAAGAATACCTTTGTGAGTCCACGTTTTTCAGCGGCTTTAACAGCCTTTTCAGTGCCTACGCATACGCCGTCTTTTCCTGAAACGGTGATAAGTACAGTGTCAGCGGCTCTTGCTGCCTCACACAATCCGCCCTCAAAGTCAAAAAGACCGGGAGCGTCAATCAGATTGATTTTTTTATTTTTCCACTCAATCGGTGCAACGCAAGCCTGAACCGATGTTTTGCGTTTGATTTCCTCAGAATCAAAGTCGCACACGGTATTTCCGTCACTTACTTTTCCGAGCCTTTCCGAACCGCCGCAAAGGTATATCATAGCTTCGGCAAGAGAGGTTTTTCCCGAACCGCTGTGACCTGCGATTGCGATATTGAGAATGTTTTTGGAATTGTACTGTTTCATTGGTGGTTTCCCCCTTGTAAATATATATATTTGATTAAATAAAAAGCAATATCTACAATAGTTTTAATCAAGTATAACTAATTATATCTTAATTGCACATAAAATACAACTGTTTTGAAGAAAAATTATTGAAAAATTTATGCCGAATTTCTTTTGAATACTACAAATTATATTGACATATTATGCTTTTTTGTGTGATAATATAAAAAAGTCAAAGAACGGGGGACGGTCTTATGGAAAACAAAGCTAAAAAAGCACAGGACGTACTTAAAGTAATAAATGAAGTTATCAAAATTACAGGAAATATAATCGTACTTGGCGGACTTGTATTAACGGCATACAAAATACGAAAAAGCTATTTTAACAAATCAGATGATAATTCCGCTACTGAATCCGACAAGGAAAATTTTGTTGAGGCATACGGTGAACGCAAAAAAGAGGACGAAAATATATAAAAGCATATAATTCAAACAGACTGACAGAAAATTTTGCCAGTCTGTTTTTTTAAAAAAATTTTCAATACCCCTTGACATATTATACTATGCGACGTATAATATAATGCGTAGGGAGGGATAAAATGGATATACAGTTAAAAAGGGGTATGATTGAAGTATGTGTGCTTAAAGTTCTTGAAGACGGTGACAGTTACGGCTATCAGATTATCAGCGATATATCTCCTCATATTGAAATTTCCGAGTCAACATTATATCCTATTCTGAAAAGACTGCTTGCCGCTGACTGTCTTACACAGTATTCAAAAGAATATAACGGCAGACTGAGAAAATACTATTCAATTACCGACAAGGGCAGAAAAAAAATAGCAGATTTCCTTGAAGAATGGAAAAGTATGATTAAAATTTACGAATTTATTGCGGAGGATAACAATAATGACACAGAGTGAATTTTTAAATGGGCTTAAAAGCCACCTTTCAAAAATCCCGAAAGATGAAAGGGAAAAAATAGTTGAATACTATTCTGAAATAATAAACGATAAAATCGACGAGGGCAAAACGGAAGAACAGGCTGTTTCCGAACTCGGTTCTCCAGAACAGGTTGCACAAAGTGTGCTTGAAGATTATTCCGATAATGATTCAAAACATAAAGAGAATCAAAAACCCCGTAGTGTTGGTGCAATAATCGGATTTTCAATTCTTATACCGTTTGTAATTCTTATGGTAGCGGTACTTGGCGTTGTTTCGCTTTCGTTTATTATTGCGTCAGGTGCGTTGATTGTCGGGGGAGCGGCATTTTTCATAAGCAGTTTCTGGATTTTCTTTCAAAGTTTTCCGGCAGGACTTTTTCAATTCGGAATAGGATTGTTTTCGGTTGCACTCGGAGTATTTGCAATGTACGGTTCAATAGCTTTCGGAAAACTGTATTTCAGAATTGTAAAAGCCACATTCAAAAAATACGTATCTGTTTACGGAGGCTTTTAACTGTTAAAATAAAGTTGTAACAAGTTATAAAACTTCTGTTGAATGTTAT
>JAQXZA010000062.1 GCA_029226955.1 Clostridia bacterium
TGGAAAGAAAATTGATTATTATTTAAAACGCACAGTCGATGAGGACAGTGACCGCATTTCAACCTACGCTACCGAAAGAGGAAGTGTGCCGGAAGGTGTTGACGATTTTGCAGTTGTTGTTATCGCAAACAAGAACGATACCGAAACTACAAATCTGATAAACCGCTATATCCAACTCGTGACAAATACCACTACGGATTACACAGAATCAAGCGAATACTACAATATAGCTGTAAGCACTTGTAAATACAGCAACGGTAAATTTGCGATAGACAGCAGTTTAACTCCTGGTTTAAAATGGAAAAACGGCACATTTGCATTGAATGGCGAAAATGCTGATTCAAAGACTACAAATACTTTTACTCTTGTTGATGTGCAGTTCAAAGATCCGCTACATACAGACACGATTGCTTATCATCTGTATGTTCCTGTATATACAATCAAGCAGATGGAAGTAGGTTTCTATACATCTGTAAAGACAGGAACAAAATCAGTTTCATACAAAACAGATGGCACAGTTTATTCTGATTATTCAGACCTGACTGATTCCGGTAAACGTGCCCACATTGACAGTCTTGAAACCTGGATTACACAATATGTACGTTTCACTTATAATGTTGATGATATTAACATACTTCTTAACAAAGGTAATGTTAAGTGGAATCATAATAAATATTTAAACTTTGACACTCAGTCAGCCGGCGGTGATACAGAAGTAAGGCTTCCGGAAAGTACATTTATGGTGCTTGTTGACCCTAACGGAAACTCTGACAAGGAGTATTATGCAAATGTAAGTGATTTTGATGGTTATATTAACTCGAAAGGAAAAGAGAGCTGGACGATAGATTTTACAAAATTCAAACGTGGTGAAAATAGTTACTTTAAAGAACAGACACTTAATGATATTATCGCACGAAATATCAATGTGACTGAAAATACAACAGGACAAGGTTTATACACTGACGGAACTGCCGAAGATTATAATGTTTACAGGATAGATGAAAATGGCATAATACATTACTATAAATATTCTGCTGACGGCAATGGAAACTATGATTTGTCAGTAAATGAAGATGTAAACGAAGATTACTACATCAGTATGTATGTCCCGAAAGAAGAAAGCTATAATAACGAGCTTTACTATTATTCTATATTCGCACCTGATGAGCTTACAGGTATTAAGTCAGCAAAAGTTAATCAAAATAATACTTATAGTGTTCTTGTAGCAGATCTCTATACCCAGAACACAACAAACAGAATGACTGTATCTCCTGATGATCAGCAAATCAGTGCCTCAAACAAGACGATAACTGTAAAGGCATCAACATCTATCAGTATCAATAATTCTTGGGCAACATTGCACCTTGGAGGTACGACGCTATATCATTCTTTCAATCTCTCGTTGAACCGTTATACTGAATCAGGAGTAACAAGTGAAATTATCGGATTGAAACCGGATTCTATAACAGCAACATACAATATAGGAGCCGAAGCAGATGAAAATAGCACTGTTGTCAATAACAAAGATCTGCAAAGCAATTATTTGAACATTGAAACCACTGAAATTATGCAACAGCTTATCAAGGCTTTTGAAAACAATTCTCCTCTGGAAATATATGCCTATATTGAAATGGATTTTGATGAAAACCAACTTGAAAATGAATTTCCACAGAAAAATTCAGAGTCAAACATAGGTGTAAACGTTGCAGCTACATCAAACCTTGCGTATGACTCCGAAAGATTGGCTTATACGAGTATGTCAAAGGCATTTGACGCTGACAATCACTATTATTACCGTGAATCTGTAAATTCCGCTATTCTCTATTATTCTGCTGTGAATGAGCTTGATGAATATGAAACCTACGGAAAGGATAGTCAGAATCAATCAAGATTAGGCATAAACGGATATTGTTATGATGAATCAACGCTAATGCCTATCAATACCCAAGCAAAATATAATGTTTCTGCTATCTCATCGGAAGATTTAAAACTTGCTAAATCCTTACAACTAACGATAACGTTAAGTAAAAAAACGGATAGAAAAGCGGCAGATGGAAAAATTCTCAGTGTGGAATATGTACCGATAGAAAATCTGCTCTCGTATTTGGATAAGGATATGACAATAACGTCAGGAACAAAATATTCAAGGACACATTCAATTACACAATCGGCTGATTCGCTGACAGTTAATATTCCTATCGGCAGTTGTGATGTTGAATCTGATATTTATAATATCGGTATAGGTTTCAAAGCAAAAACAGGCGTTGGCTTTACCGAATATGCAAATTACAGGATTACATTGAGAGCCGAATTGTTAAAGGAAAATGGAACGGCTATTGAAAACAGCAGTATAAGTGACTACATTGTTTATACCAATGCCAAAGTTTATCCTACGGTCTTTACTAACAATTAACCGTAAAACCGCATATTTTGAGAGCCACTGTATGTAAAAATACAGTGGCTTTTGCAATATGAACAAAAAATATTTACAAAAATTATATATATATACAATAATTAACAGAAAATCTTGACGAATGGTGTTTAATGCGGTATAATCTTAACATAAATTAATATTGTTGTTTTTAAATAAAAAACAAAAAGAGGAGTGATTAAATTATGGCAGAAAAAAAGAAAAAAGCATCAGCAAAGAAGAAACTTATTCCGGCTGTTGCAATGCTTGCGACATCAGCCGTTATGCTTTCATCTGCTACATACGCATGGTTTACATTAAATAAAGATGTTGAAGTTAAAGGCTTACAGATGGCAGCTACTGCCGGCGACTCATTGGAAATTACACTTGGTAAACTTGATAAGACAACAACTGACGGTTCAAAAAATGGTGGTACTCCTGATAATACAACTTTTGGTTCAGTTGGAGATTTAGGCTGGGACAGAACAGAAGCTATTGACAGTTATTATAAAACCATTGCCAAACTTAAACCTGCATCATCTGATACTGCTTTAAGTATCTATACGGTTGAAGAAGGAAAGGTATATGCCGGTGGTCAGGCAGTTAATGGTGAGGCAAAGGTTACAACTGCTACAACAACTGAAATGGCGAACATAGAATTAGATACTACATATGGTACTGCAAATCTTAATACTGGCGACAGTGGAGAAGGTTACTATGTTGATATTCCTATGTGGATTCGTTCAAGTAATTTAGAGGCAAGAGATGTTAAAGCGTGGGTACAGATTACTGACCCGACAGCTACTGCTGACGAGAAAAATGGTTCAGATTTGATAAATGCAGTAAGAGTTGCACTTATTCCTGTTGCAAGTACACAAGATTTGTCAACAGTAGGAACAGGTTTGGATTATACTAAAACTGCAGAATGGACTGTTGATGGTGTTGCCACTGATAGTAAAGCTACTATTTTTGGCTTGACAGAGGATACCTATAATAGTAAGGTTCTTAATGCTGGTGGTGAGAGTGCTACTTATTCTAATTCTACTGGATCTTCACAAGACATAAAACAAGCTGCAAGCACATTTAAGGGCAATGCAAGCGAACCTACTAAATTTGTACCTAAATATGGTGAGGGTGCAAGTGCAACAGATGTTCCAGGTGTTTCAATCTTTAAAATGCCAGCAGCAACAAATGACAAATATGCGGCTGTTCTTGTAGTTGCAAGAATATGGATTGAGGGCGAAAGCACATATTGTAACGACGCAACAGCTAATCAGGACTGGAATATTGACTTCCACTTTGAGCTTGCTGATGCTACTACCTGATTTAACTAACCCCTACCCCACAAACTAAAAAATAACTTAAATCCCCGATACAAAAATGTATCGGGGATTGTTACTAATACGACATATTTGTCAAAATTACTTGACCGTTGTCGGAATATATAGTATAATTGGTACATAAGACTTGAAAGGAACGTGCTGATACGTGTACGACACTCAGGAAAACAACATACAGACTACTGTTGACGGTGTGAGAGCCATTGAGCTTTTTTACCGACCTATTAAAGAAACAGCCGGTAACGAAACTGTCTTCTTTCAGTCACAGATGAGATTTAATGCTCCCGATATGGGTGTCCTTATGCCGTCAAGATATGCGGCAGTCTTTGAGGCAAGTCCGAAAAGTGTAAAAATATTTGAACTTGTTTTCAGACAATTTCTGAAAGCTCTGTCGAAATTTTCCGAGCGTGGTGTTCAGTATGACTGGATTTCCTTATGTATGCCCGTAAGATACCTGAAAAGAATCGGTTGTTCGGTTTTTTTGTCGAATTTGTGCAAAAAAAATCTTATCCGCCCTGAACGTATATGCTTTGAAATTTCACCAATCGTTCTTGATGAAACAGACGGCAAGGCGGCTGAAACAATAAAGGAACTGACAAATCTTGGTTTTCACGTTATGATTACGGGAATAGGCGGTAGTTGCCCTGTTCTTAAATTAGGGAAGTTTAACGCTGATTATGTTATGCTTGATCCACAGGCGGCTGTTATTTCGGCTGATGATGAGAGAAGTTTAACCTGTCTGAAAGCTGTTTTGAACCTTTGTGATGAACTGAGGGCAAACCCTATTGTCTGTGATATTTCCGATAAATCTCAGCTTAAAACGCTGAAAGAACTTGAATGTTCCTATTATACGGGTAAACTTTCGGGTACATTTATGGCGGAAAAGTATGTTCGTTCAAGAAATGCTGACGACGAAAAGTCGGACGGCTGATAAAATAAATTCTTATATGTGGAGGTGCAAAATTGGCTGAATCTGAAGTTTTGACACCCGAAAAAGAAAAAGATACTTCTCATAATTCTTCGGAAACCCAAAAGCCTGAAAACGATAAACCTCAAAAAGATCCTGACAAGAAAAAAAAGAAGTCAAAGAAAAAGTCAAAAAAACAGTCGGTTGAAGAAGTTAATATTCAGCCTGAAACCGAAAACGGAAAAGATGCCGCCACTGTTCTTACACTCCGCAGACGTGCCGGAGAAGTAAAAAAATATGCTGTTATGCGACGTCTGGCGGCTGTTCTTGCGGTTATACTGATAGCAATTATTACGGTTGTGTATGCCGTTTCATATTTCTATGATCAATACGGCAGTTTTACCGTAAAGATTGATAAATATGATATGGTACAGCAAGGTTTAAGCCTTTCGGAAACTCCCGAATTTGACAGAACGACTTCCCGACTTAATGCAAATATTGTCTATGATATGACTAATATAAGCGGCGAGGATCTTCCGGCTAATATTGACAGAGTTAATGGCAGTCACAATGGTGACAACTATATTGCCTATACTTTTTATCTTACAAATTCAGGTAAGGATACGCTTACATATTCAGGTGAGCTTTATATGGAGAGTATAACAGGTAATGTTGATGAGGCTATACGTGTTGCCGTTTACAGAAACGGTGAAAAAACCGTTTACGGCAAAACCAAGTCAAACGGCGGCGGAATTGAAAAGGATTGCGACAAGGAATTTGCCTCCGCAAGAGTAATTTCTGAGGAAAAGCACGAAAAATTCCGTCCGGGTCAACAGGATAAATATACAATCGTTATATGGCTTGAAGGAAACGACCCTGACTGCACCGACGAAATAGTCGGCGGTCAGATGAAAATGGGTTTGAATTTTAAGATCATAGAAGATACATAAAATTCGTAGCACGATAGGAGAATATTATGAAGAAGGTTATCAAGATAATTTTTAATGTATTTGCGTGGGTTGTGCTGATTTTTGCACTGCTTATAACGCTTTTGGTGTTTACGGCAGACAGAAACGGCGGAACGGCAAGCCTGTTCGGATTTATTCCTATGACAGTAGAGTCTGACTCAATGAAACCGACATTTGCTAAAAACGACCTTATTATATGCCGTGAGATAGACGACATAGGAAATCTTCAAAAGGGCGATGTAATTACATACTGGACTATTATTGACGGTCAGAAAGTCAGAAATACTCACCGTATTGTCGAGATAAACGAAGTCAACGGCAATAAAAATTTCGTGACACGAGGCGACAATAACAACCGTGAAGATGACATTTCCGTATATAGTGCCGACATTATCGGTCAGTGGACGGGTATGAAAATAAACGGATTCGGTCAGGTAATGGATTTTCTGAGGTCACAGACAGGATTCTTTATATGTATTCTTCTTCCGATAGCACTGTTCTTCCTCTTTGAACTGTACAAGCTGATTGTTGTTATTATTGAAATCAGACGTCCGAAACTCACATCAGAGGACGAGGAAGAAATTAAGAAAAAAGCAATCGAGGAATACCTTGCAGAACAGAAAAAACTCAATAAGAATGAAGAAAATGTTTCTTCATCTTCTGAGAAAAGCACTGATACAAAAGAAAGCACAGACACAAAGGAAAACACTGATGTAAAAGAAAGCACAGAAACAAAAGAAAGCACTGATGTCAAAGAAAAAGCTGAAACGAAGTAAGTGAGTTTAATTATGGGTGATTTTTTTCAATGGTTTTTTGCATTTATCACCGAGATTCTCGGCGGCTTTGCAAAAATCTTTATCGGACTATGGGACGGCTTAAAACAAATATTCAATATATCCGCATATATTGATATTTTCAAACAGTATTCCGAAAATTTCGGAATACTTGGTTGGGTGCTGTCTATTATTGCAATATTAGTGGTAATTGCCGTATTCGGATTGCTTATCTTTATAATCGTTCTTATGATAAGAAAATATATCCGTTTCCGTCATTCCATTGTCAGCAACGAGGATCTTCTGGAAGAAATAGCAGACCTTCAACGTAAGGTTCTGAAAATGACAAAGGAAAAAGACGAAATTATGGCAATGAAAGTGGCACAGATGGGCTTGCCTGTCGGAACTTCGCCTGTTCTTGCCGGTGCAGAGGGTTACAGCGGTGTCGGCGAAAAGGCAGAACAGAAACCCGAAAGCGAAATGGCTGTTGTTGACGCTGACGGTATCGTTCAGACAACCGACTGCCGTTTCTCAAAACTTATTGAGGTTGATAATTTCTATAAGAATTACACACCGCCTGTATATGACAACGAGATAAATCTCCGTCAGCTTTGCGAGAATTACAGAAACTTTGCCTGTTCAAGAATGCACCTTTACTATGACATAAAAACCATAAGGCTTTTCCTTGCGGGTATGGCGTCAACAAAGCTGATTATATTACAGGGTATTTCCGGTACAGGTAAAACATCACTGCCGTACTCATTCGGTAAGTTTATGCAGAAAGATACAACAATCGCATCAGTTCAGCCGTCGTGGCGTGACAGAACCGAGCTTTTCGGATTTTTCAATGAATTTACAAAGAACTTTAACGAAACCGAAGTGCTGAAACGTATATATGCGTCAAGCTATAATAACGACATAAACTTTATTCTTCTTGACGAAATGAACATTGCACGTGTCGAGTATTACTTTGCAGAAATGCTGTCAATTCTTGAAATGCCTAATGCAGATGAATGGAAACTTGACCTTGTGCCTAATGTATGGAGTACAGACCCTGTACATCTTGACCGTGGCAAGCTGTGTATTCCGCAGAATATATGGTATATCGGTACAGCAAATAACGACGACTCGACTTTTGCAATATCTGATAAGGTTTATGACCGTGCACAGCCTATCAACCTTGATTCTAAGGGCGTAGCATTTGACGCACCTGATACACCGCCTATGAATCTCGGCTTTGACCATCTTGATGAACTGTTCAAAAAGGCATTTGACGAGTACCCGATTTCTCAGGAAAATCTCAGAAAGATACAACATCTTGATTTGTGGGTAATTGAAAAGCTGAGAGTTGCATTCGGTAACCGTATTATTAAACAGATGAATTTGTTTGTTCCTGTTTATGTTGCCTGTGGCGGCGAGGAACTTGACGGTATTGACTATGTACTTGCCACAAAGATTTTCAGAAAGTTTGAATCTCTTAACCTTGCTATGCTCCGTGACGAGCTGAAAGAACTTTGTATATATCTTCAAAAGCTGTTCGGCAAGAACAGTATGAAAGAATCTATTGCATATCTTGAAAGATTGCAGAAACTGTATTAACAAATAACAGCAGACAAGCATTAAGCGGCTTGTTTATCCTGTGGAAAGGGAAGAACTATGAGCGATTCATACAGCCGTTGGTATAACGGATTCAGCGAAATGATGGGTACGTTTGACAGCGATGAACTGTATGAGTCGCTTTATTCTCTTATACTCTCAGGAAATAATGCCTTTTCACTCAATAATAAGGTAATGGAAAAGGCAGTTGACATTTCGTGGGTAGAAGCTATTGAAAACGGACTTGTTCACCTTGATAATGTTATACGCAGTCCGAGAATGACTATTGAAGACGTGGAAAGTATCGTGCCTATTGCCCTCTCACGTAAAATTACGGTCGAGTCTGTAAAACATCTTGCACAGCACACTAATCTCATACAGGATTATGACGCAAAAACAGGAAAGGTGACTCCCTCAAAGGTACTCAACGTTTACAAAGAAGAAAGTATGATGACATACGAGAATAAGTTTGTCAATACATTGGTTGATAAACTTTACGTATTCATAAACAGACGTTATGATAAACTTAAAGAAGTCAGAAATGACGAGGCTGTATCAACGCTTGAATATACATCTCAGATAGGCGAATCGGGCAGTAAAATGAATATAAGTCTGAAACTTGAAGCGATTGACAGCCTTGAAACAGTTGATGAAAGCGGTGCTACCACTTGGGACAGAATACAGAAAATCAAGGAAACCATTGAAAGCTACAAAGGCTCACAATTCTGTATGAAGATGGGCAGTGCCTATATCCGTCCACCTGTTATGCGAACAAATGCCATTATGAAAAATGTTGACCTTAAAGCCTGTCTGACATTATGGCAATTTATTGAAAGCTATGACAAGGTGGGTTATGAACTGACTGTGTCCGATACCGCACAAAAACCTGATGAATCCTATATGCAGGATATGTATAATCTTGTTGCACTCGGATTTATGCTTATGCGTTTCCATTCCGACAGGGATAACAGTGCAGAAGACCTCAAAACAAAAAAGAATAAACCTGTTTCCCCGAGAATTATAAGAAAATTTGATAAAACAAGTCAGGACGATTATGATATGCCTGTCGGTGTAAACTCTGAGGAAAGAGAACCTAACGAGTATTCGCCGTCAAAACTTTTCCCGAGGGACGCAAACGAGATTTTAAGTCAGTTTGATAAAATCATTGAAACAGAACAACTCTATATGGAGGCGGAAGAACGCAAGCGTATGGAGGAAGAGCGTATCGAGGAGGAGAAACTTCGTCGTATTCAGGAGGAAGAACGCAAACGTCAGGAACAGGAGCGTCTTGCCGCTATTCAGGCGGAAAAGGAACGTCTGGAACGGGAGCAGCGTGAACGTGAGGAACAAGAGCGTCAACTCCAGGAAATGCTGGAAAAACAAAAGAGAGAACAGGAAGAAAGAGAACGTCAGGAAAGAGAAGAAGCCGAAAGACGAGAGAAAGAACGTCTGGAAAGAGAGCGGCTCAGAGCTGAGGCTGAGGCAAGAATGGCGGCTGAGGAACAGGAAGAAATACGCAGGGCTGCTGAGAAACTTGCAAGAAAAGAAAAAGAAAGACAGGAGAGAGAGGCAGAAGAGCATCGTAAACGCATTGAGGCAGAAAAAGCAGAACGTCTTGAACGTGAAAAGGCAGAGCGTGAAAGAGCTATCCGACTCAGGAGAGATCGTCAGTTTATCGAACAGAAACCGTTTGAGCAGATTTATCTTGAATATTCCAATAATATCTTTGTCATTATCAAGCGTAATTTAATAAAACAATTAAAGAAAAATGGCTTGATAAAGGAAAAACCGCTTACAGAAGTAGAGCGTGGTATTAAGGAAATTGAGGAACGCTGTCAGAAATACTATGAAGAAGAACAGGAACAGCTCCGCCGTGAACGTTCGGAAAAGAGAGCTGTTGCAAACAAGTATGACAGATATTCCAGCAGTTCGCTTAAACATTTACGCATAAAATTCCGTAATCTTGCTGACAAATGGGATAACAGACATTCACGGAAGAAGAAATAATATGAAAATCAAAAAAGGTCTTTTGAAAAAAATTCTGACTATTGCCTGTAATGTTTTTCTTGGCATTTGCGTAATATTTACCGTTTATGTTATGATAAGCAGTATGAACGGTAAAGTTGTGGACATTTTCGGAAAAAGTGTTCTCAGGGTTGTATCGGGTAGTATGGAGCCATCTCTTTATGAAGGAGATTATATTCTTGTTGAGAAAATTCCCTGTGAACAGCTTGAAAAAGGCGATATTATTACATTTTATTCCACAGATAAATCCATTTACGGTATGCCGAACACTCATAGAATAATAGGTATCAATAATGACGGCAGTTTTGTCACAAAGGGCGACGCAAACATAAATGCAGATGAAGAAGTCGTTACTCAGGACAAAGTTATCGGAAAGTATTGCGGAAAAATACGGTTTCTGAGGTGGCTTGGTTCGTTTACATCTTTAAAAAAACTTATACTGCTTGGTGTTATCATTCTTATACTGATTATGGCTGTATATGAGTTAAGGACTATTATTAAAGTCAGCAGAATGTCCGAAGATGAGAAGAAAACAATATATGACAAGAAAAAAGAAAAACTTATCAGAGAGGCTATCGAAAAGGAAAAACAGCGGCTTTATGATGAAAATTATAACGAACAGGACGAGGGGGGCGAAAAAGATTGAATCAGGAAAAAATAATGAAAGTCAAAATGATAATAGCTATCGTCTTGAGTATTCTTTCAGTAGTGGCTATGTGTGTTTTTATTGCGTTGTATTTTGACGAAAAGGCGAATGTTCAACGCACTTACAGGGAAAAGTATATGGAAAATCTTACATACGCCTGTGAGGAAATAGACACATATTTTGAAACTGAAAGAGATATTGAACTTCATTATAATATGATTCTTTCAGATGTAGGTGCCGCCAGAAATATGGTTTTTCTCATTGATGATTACAGTGAGGAAAAGCAGAAAACAATGAATACATTTCATTACTGCCTTGTGAAATACCCTGAGCAGATGAAAGAAAAACTCAAAGAATCACGGACAGCAATGGACGACATAACCGCAAATCTTGATAAGGGCTATGATGAACTCAAAAAAATAACAGATTCCATTGACAAACTTGGTACTTGACGGAAAGAGTGATGTTATATGTTTGAAAAGCGAAAAATCAAAAAAGAGATAAAAAAATGTCAGAAAACTATTGAACAGATAGAAAAAAAGAGGGCTCGTTCACAGGCGGCTCTTGTTCAGGCGGTTCTTCTTCAGGAAAAGACAAATGATGCTGACGTTGAATGGTTCAATAAATATACAGGTGAAATTACTGCCTGTCGTAACCGTATGCTTGAACTGAAAGACAAGCTGAAAAAATTATAATTCAGAAACAGTCGGAATATTACAGATTTATTCAGGGACAGAGAGAAAAATTTTCATTATCTCTTTGTCCTTTTTGTAATGTACAGAATGTTGTACATCTGTTTATGTTATGATATAATAACGGTGCGATAAATTTTATCGGACAAGTTATAATTAAATGAGGTGTTTTTGTTGAAATTAAAAAGTATTATGGCATTTATTGTTACAGCGATTATGGCATTTTCGCTGTGCGGCTGTGCGGAACTTCAAAGATTTATTGACGAGGATTTAAGCGGTTCTGAAAATTCACTGACAGAAAGCACAAACAGTACAGACGGCAACCATAAAGCTGAAAAAGGCAAACTTGTGAGTCATTATATTGATGTCGGACAGGGCGACAGTGAATTTATTGAACTTCCTGACGGCACAACAATGCTTATTGACGCAGGTACGGCGGATTATGGCGAAACAGTGGTTAATTATATCAAGAATTTAGGATATTCAAAAATCGACTATCTTGTCGGAACACACCCTCACGCAGACCATATAGGCGGTATGCAAAAGGTTGTCAAGTCATTTGATATAGGCAGTGTTTATATGCCAAAGGCAAGCACCAATACCAAAACATACGAAAATCTTCTTAAAGAAATAAAAAACAAGGGCTTAAAAATAAAAACCGCAAAAGCCGGTGTTTCTGTAATTTCTGATAATGATTTAAAAGTCGATATTCTTGCACCGAACAGCAGTAAATATGATGAAATTAATAACTATTCGGCAGTAATTAAAATTACATATAAGAATAATAAATTTCTTTATATGGGCGACGCTGAAAAGCTGAGTGAAGATGAAATAAAGGCAGATGTTTCAGCAGATGTAATAAAAATCGGACATCACGGCAGTACATCGTCATCATCAAAGAATTTCGTCAAAAAAGTCAAGCCACAATATGCCGTTATCTGTGTCGGCAAGGATAATACGTACGGACACCCGAAAGATTCAATCATAAAACGCTGGAAAGATATTGGTGCAAATATATTGCGTACCGACAAGAACGGCAGTATTACTATAACATCTGATGGCAGTGATATTTCAGTAAGTACCGAAAAATAAGAGGTGAGTATAGTGCGAGTTATAATTGACCGATTTGAAGGGGAATATGCCGTTGTTGAAACGGACGACGGAAATTTTGTCAATCTTCCGAAAATACTTGTTCCCGACGCACACGAGGGAGATGTTGTTGACATCATCATAAATCGTGAAGAAACAGAAAAACGCAGTGAGAATATACAAAATCTTATGAATGACCTTTTTGAAGACTGAATAAAACGGGGACTGTAAAACGCATACAGTCCCCGTTGATTTTTGGTTTATGGAATTGATTTTTATTCAGCCGGCTTGGAAGAAGTTTCTGTCTTGCTTGTTTCGCCGTCGTCAAGACCGAGGAAAAGATTTCCGTCACCGCCATAATATTTAGGCATTTCACCATTCCATTTTTTGATAAATTCAAGTTTAATGATGTTGTCTGTTACCTGATTGTTTTTAATCTTCATAGCCTCAGCCTCACCTGACGCCTCTGTGATTGTCTGTTCAGCCTCTGTTTTGATTCTTTCAAGGTCATACTGTGCTTTGAGTGCATTCTGTTCAGCAATCTGTTTTTCTTCGATAGAAGTGTTGAATGCCTCGCTGAACTGGAAGTCCGTTATGTTAAAGCTGTCAATAAGTATGTATTTGTCCTGGAGTTTTTCCTGTAATAAAGTTTTCATTTTTTCTGAAACTTCACTACGCTTTGTGATAAGCTGTTCAGCGGTGTATTGTGAGGTTACCGCCTTTATACATTCTGAAATTGCGGGGGATATGACTGTATCTTTGTAGTTTGTGCCGATATTCTGATACAGTTTATCTACCTTTGAACTGTCAACCCTGAAATTGACAGCGATAGAACTTGTTATTGTCTGCAAATCCTTACTTGCTGAGGCATTGTCTGATGATTCGTATTTCTGTACACGTGTGTCGATTATTTCCACTGACTGAATGAACGGAATTTTGAAATTGATTCCCTCATTATAGATTGTACCTGTAACAGCACCCATATTCATCTGTACACCTTTGTTACCGGCGGGAACGATAGATATACTTGACGCTGCAAGAAAAATTAACACGATTGCAACAACGACAATAATAACGCCTGTTCTTATTTTTTTAGCATTCGGATTGATATTGATAACCTTGTTTTCAGCCATTTTTTCTGAATCCTTTCATTTTTTGAATTTGATTTATACCGATTTTTAAAAATCAGATACGATAATGATAAGGTATTATCATAGCTTTGTCAAGAAAAAAGTAAAAATCCAAAATTATCAATAATTGTAGCAACAATGTCGCTACAATTATTGACTTTTTATTTGTGTATGATTATAATATAATTATAATGATATTGGAGGTCAGAAAAATGAAAAATGTTGTTTCAGCACCGAAAACAGATATGTTCCGTTTAAGAATAAATCCTGAAATTCGTTCTGAAATTGAAGAAATTTACGCAAAAAACGGACTTACACTTACTCAGGCGATAAATATATTTATTCAGCAGTCCATAAATGTCGGAGGACTGCCGTTCAGTGTTACAGAGGATAATGCCGAATATATAAAGGCTCAGTCAATGAAAAGGTTAATGCAAGAGCTTGAATACGGCAAAAATTCGGGAGAACTTATTGACGAATCTGAGGTATATAAAATGCTTGGGGTAAATGAAGAATGAAAATATACTACCGTCCTGCCGCAATAGAGGACATAAAAAACGTGTCCGACTATCTGGAAAACGTTTTGAAAAATCCTGTTGCGGCACAAAAACTGAAAAGAAAAATTCTTAACGGTATCTCACTGTTAAAGGAAAATCCTGAAATGGGTGTACTGTTAAAAAATAAATATGAAGAAGTTGATTCAGATTATCGTTTTATCACAATCAACAAACATTTGGTGTTCTATGAAATCAACGACGATACAATAGAAATTGTCCGCATAATAGACGGGCGGACGGATTATATGACAAATCTTTTTCAATAAAAACGGCTGAGTTATCTCAGCCATTTTTTTGATATAAGGTTGCCTGTCCGATAAAAAATAATGATTATGCGTCAGTTACTGTTTTGTTCGTCGTCGTTTTCGGATACGTCCCGTATTACCATATAATTCATCGGCGTAATCGGAAAATTGAATTGCGACGGAATAATTCTTGCGTCAGGATTCAGGGGATATTTTTCATTGCCTGTGGGATAAAACGGAACTCCTATTTCATTTTTGTTATCAAAGGGGTCTTTTTTTCTTGTCATTATATTATTCACCTCACTCAGATATTATATGAATATGCGACACTATAATATTCCTTTGCTTAAAAATATTCGTAAAGCACAGAAAAAATTTTCGGATAAATATATGCTTACGAAAATATATATATATAAAAGGGGAGTGTGTGAATATGTTTGTTTTTTCGTTAAGTCCGAAAAAAATTCAAAAAAAATTTATAATTATTTTTTCGTTGGTTATATTTTTTTGGGTTATGCTTGTGATTTTTGTTTTTATTCTGAAAAGACAAAATACGACAGTTAAATATGACGGCGGTTCGTATAATACAAAAGCAGAAAGCATTGAGGACATAAGAAATTTTGCGTTGCAGTTTGGCTGGAAAATAAAATCTCAGCCTGAGGAAGTAACAAATATACTTATTCCGTCATACTTTAATGATATTTATGAGCATTATAATGCTATACAAAAGGAAATGGGACTTGATTTGTCAGGATATAGGGGCAAAGAATGTTGTAAATACAGCTTTAAAGTTCTGAATTATCCCGATAATGATGATGTAAATTTGAATATTATTGTTTTTGACGGCAGAGTTATAGGAGGAGATTTGAGCGAAAATATTATGGACGGATTTATGAAAAAATTCACATAAGCTGATTAAGTGAAATACAGATTTATAACCTTACAGGCATTATAGTACAATATAGACTTTGAATAGTCCTATTATGTATTTGACACTGTAACAATGTTGTGTTATCATATCAAATACAGGCAAAAAATATTTTTATGTAATAAAAAGATATTATTGTACTATTACGTTCTATATTGTATCTGTTATTTGTTAAAAATAAATATTAAAAAAGAAGGAGTAAAAAAATGTTACTTGACCGTTTTTTACCACGCATTGAGTTTGATTCCTATGAGGATTTCAAGCAGAACTATAAGGTAAATGTACCCGAAAACTTCAATTTTGGTTTTGACATTGTTGACGAGTGGGCAAAACAGGACGAAAACAAAAAAGCACTTGTATGGTGTAATGACCACGACGAAGAAAAGATTTTTACTTTTAAGGACATCAGCCGCCTTTCAAACAAAGCCGCAAACTATTTTAAGAGTATCGGCATAAAAAAAGGTTCGGTTGTTATGCTTATTCTCAGAAGACGCTGGGAATACTGGATTTGTGCCGTTGCACTTCATAAAATCGGAGCTGTTGTAATTCCGGGAACATTACAGCTCACAAAAAAAGACATTGTTTACCGTGCAAATGCGGCAAAGGCTTGTGCTATTGTATGCGTACACGACAATTTTGTTATTGAACAGGTTGAAAAGTCAATGCCTGAAATTCCTGACGTAAAGCATAGAATCATAGTAGGAGAAAAACAGGAGGGCTGGGACTTTTTTGAGGACGAAATAGAGAAGTTTTCAGATGTATTTGACCGCCCGACAGGTGATGAGGCTACAAAGTGGAACGATATAATGCTTGTTTACTTCACATCAGGTACAACAGGTATGCCGAAAATGGTTCAGCACAATTTCGCTCACCCACTCGGTCATATCGTTACGGCAAAATACTGGCAACGGGTTCAGGAAGACAAACTTCATATGAGTGTTACGGATTCCGGCTGGGCTAAATTCGGCTGGGGCAAAATCTACGGACAGTGGATTTGCGGTGCGGTTATTTTCGCCTATGATATGGATAAATTCGTTCCGGCAAAACTTCTTGAAAAAATGGAACACTACAAACTCACAACATTCTGTGCCCCGCCTACAATGTACAGATTTATGCTTCTGGAAGATGTTGCAAGCTATGACCTTTCGTCAATTCAGCACTGGGCAACAGCCGGTGAACCGCTTAATCCTGAGGTAAACTCAAAATGGTTCAAACTCACTGGACACAATATTTATCAGGGATTCGGACAGTCTGAGGGTAGTGTACTTCTTGCTGACTTCCAGTGGGACGATATTAAAATCGGTTCAACAGGCAAGCCGTCACCGCTTTATGACATTCAACTTCTTGACAATGACGGAAATCCTGTTAAAGACGGCGAAGAAGGTTCAATCTGCGTTATGGACGTAAAGAACAATCCGCCTGTTGGTCTGTTTACGGGATATTATCTTAACCCTGAAATGACTAACGAAAAACTGCTCGGAAAATACTACAATACCTGTGATATGGCTTGGAGAGATAAAGACGGCTATTACTGGTTTGTCGGACGAAATGACGATGTTATCAAATGTTCAGGCTACCGCATAGGGCCTTTTGAAGTTGAGAGTGCATTACTCGAACACGACGCTGTTGTTGAATGTGCTATTACAGGTACTCCTGACCCGGTAAGAGGACAGGTTGTAAAGGCAACAATAGTGCTGAAAAAAGGCTATGAACCGTCAGAGGCACTCAAAAAAGAATTACAGGAACACGTCAAGAAATCCACTGCACCTTACAAATATCCACGAGTTATTGAGTTTGTTGATGAACTTCCGAAGACTGTCGGCGGAAAAATCAAACGTGCCCAGATAAGACACGCTGACGAAGAAGCCGTAAGAGTAAGAGATAAACAATAATTCGTAATTCGTAATGCGTAATTCGTAATTATTTATTCGAACCGTTGGTTAAAATAAATTACCGCTGTATTTCGTTTTTGAAGTACAGCGGTATTTTTTGGAAAAGAATTACATTTTCCTGTTGCAATTTCCGTTTATAGTAAATATTCAATTGATTTCTTTTTTGGCAAAGAGCAATATCACCATTTACTTGGGTATAGCTTTTTTCTCTGTTCTTTCTACTAGTAACGAATTTGATTCCTTTCTCCTTTAGAAAATATTTTGTATCAACATAATCTTCTAAAAAATCGTACATTCGATACTCTAATTCAATTGGTGCAGGAAATTTAAACTGAGTTTTTTGCCTAAATCCTAAACAATATAGTCGCTCTCTGTTTTGAGGAATTCCATAATCCTTGCTATTCAATACTTGAAAATGTACATCATATCCAAGTTCTTTAAAAATGTCGTAAATTATGTGCCAAGTGCGACCACCATCATGATTTAATAAACCTTTTACATTTTCAAAAAGAAATATTTTAGGTTGTGTCTCTTTTACTATTCGTGCAAATTCATAAAAAAGAGTTCCACGGGCATCTTCAAAACCTAGTCTTTTACCAACCATAGAAAAAGCTTGACAAGGAGCTCCGCCAACTAAAAAATCTACTTTTCCTTTATATTTAGTAGCATTAAATTCCCTAATGTCATTAAACCAATCCTTTTCATCAATCTCATAGTTGGCAAAATAACTTTTTTTACAATTGGCATCTATGTCACAAGCAAATACAATTTTATGTTTTAATTTTAATCTTTGAAAAGCGTGTTCTATGGCACCAATTCCACTAAAAACAGTTCCTAATCGAACTGTATTATTTGGACAAGAAAATTGTTTGTCTTTCCATACATCTGTAGAAATTTCTTCTGGAACAATTTCTGAATTGTCGATAACAGAGGAACGCTCTTTTATGATTTTTTTAACCATATTAATTTTATCTGATTCTTCGTGGATGCTTTTTTCCACTTCTGTCATTTTTTTTTGCATAATGTGACCTTTCTGTAATAAATTAAAGTAAAATGTATTTAGATTTTGTTTATATAAATGATAGAATGACATTTAAATTCTTATTTATATATTTAGTGGAGAATATTTGTGTAAAAGTTATTTTATTAATAAAATATTTATTTGAGTTTAGACTTCTAAATTATAAACTTTGCAACACTATATTACTCTTTTAGCATAACATATTTTATTGTTTAAATCAACGATTATTACAGATTTACAAAAGGAAAATATTGAAACGATAATAGATTCATTCTCAATTTTAATACTATTCTTACGGTTGACAAAAACAACTTTATATATTATGATATAGGTAACCTATAAAGAGTGCGTGAGGGACAAGCCCTGTGACCGCCGACAACCTGCCAAATAGTAAGGTGCCAAAGCTTGAACGATAGGGTTAGTTATATGATAATTAAGCAATCCTGTTGTGACGATGGGGTTGCTTTTTTCGCTCTCTTTGGGTAAAAATTAACTTAAAGGAGCGTTTTTTATGCGAAAAATCAGAAACCTTATTAACCCCGAAAAGAAAGTGTACATTTATCTGCCGAATGATACTATACGACATCAGTTTATGAGTGACGCACAGAATGAGGGCATTACTTATTCAGACGATGTAAAGCCAACTGAACGGCTTGCAGATGAAATTATGGCATTGCAAGCTGACGGAACAATTTGTTTTGTCGGTGCTGTGGGCAGAATATGTTTTCAGAGTAATGCTGATAATGCTGTGCGTATTGATTACGAAAAATATATAAACGGTGGTGATGATTATATTATTCACACACATTTTCCGAAAAATTCTTAACAAAAAAGAGTACCCTACACAATATGTATAGGGTACTCAACTGTCGGAGAGATGGGGATTCAAACCTTTATACGATTACTTGCAAAGTTATTTACAGTACACTTTTATCGCATCACGCATAAACTGTGCTGTGCCGTCACCGTGCCTGTCTATATTATTCTGAAAGCGTTCATCAACAATATATATTTCGCCAAGTCCGGCGAGAATATCATTTGTACAGGTATAGTAGTTTTCGGTGATAAAATCCTGCCACTGCTTTACAAGAACCTGAGCCTCGTGGCTGTCGGGAGAAAATCCCTTTTTCTTGCAATCCGCAAATTCTGCAATTTTTTTGTCCATAGCAGAGTTTACCTGATTCCACTTATCCTTTGAATAGCCGGCGGTTTTTTCTGCACTTTCTTTATAAGCGGCAGTGTTGCCCCACCTTTCCTTTGCCTCTTTTGCGTATTCCTGACGTTTCGTTTCAAATTCACTGTTGTCAAAAACATTCATATTAACAATTTCTCCTTTCATTGCACTGTCAAGAGCTGAAATGAGCCGTTCAAGACGCTCCTTTTTCAGCGTCAGCAAATGTCTTTGCTCTTTCAGTGCTGTTTGTTTGTCATAATCGGGAGATGATAAAATCATCCGGATTTCTTTAAGAGGAAAATCAAGTTCACGGTAGAACAAAATCTCTTGCATACGTGTTAATGAATATTCATCATAAAAGCGGTATCCGTTCTGTTCGTCAACAGAGGACGGTTTCAGCAGTCCGATTTCGTCATAAAAGTGTAATGTACGTACACTCACTCCCGTCAATTTTGCAAATTCTCTTATATGTAGCTTCATTCAATCGCCTCCCTTGATTATGAGTATATACTATTACGTAACGTCAGAGTCAATACCTTTTTTAATATTTTTAACGGCTGACAAAATAACAGCCGATGACAGATTAGTAGTCCGTTATCGGCTGTTATTTTTTATATATAGTAATTCGGGTAGATTTATCCTGTATGATGTTTTCTCACTTATTGGAGGCGGCTTTCTCCATCAGACGCTGTATCCGCCTTTTTATGTCGGGCAGAGGATGGCACTTACATATGAAATCGTCGGTTTCCATCGCCATAGGAAGCTTTGCAGCACAATTACCTTCTGGTATGGATGCCAGAACGGGTATATTCCAAAAAGCAGGATTCTGACGTAAAGTCTTTATCAGTGAAGCTGCATCATTATCAGGAAGTGTCATACTCAGAATAACAGTCAGAACGCTTTTACAGGATCTTATGCAACTGATGGCACTTTCCAAATTGCTTGCCTCTATAATCTGATACTGTGACTCAAAGGCTTTGCGTACTTTTTCCCGATATTCAGCGTCTTCATCAACAATCAACAGGCTGTATTTATTGTTTCTGCTTAACGATATATCCGAAGAAGAGTTATCTGTCTGTGCAAGACAGTTTTTCAGAAGTCCTTCATATTCTGTAACAGGCATAGGCTTGGCAAAATAATATCCTTGTATATAGTCGCAACCCACTGACAACAGTCGATCAACTTGATCACGGAATTCCACACCCTCCGCCACTACGCTCAGGGATATTCTGTGTGCCATACTAATCACATCATTCAGAATACTCTGATTCTCCGGTTTTGCAGTTTCATTTCGGATAAACTGCATATCCAGCTTTAAAACGTCCAGTTTTATCTGACTGAGCATATTCAATGAAGAGTATCCACTGCCAAAATCATCCATCTCAACAATAAAATTCAGGCGGCGAAGTTCCTCAACAGTAGTGATAATCGGGCCAGTAGTTTCCGAATAGGCACTCTCTGTGATTTCAAGGTGCAGATAGGACGGATCAATGTCATACTTTTTAGTAAGCTTTAACAAAGTATCTACCAGATTTCCTTTGTAAACGTCCGCACGTGATACATTGACAGATACAGGCATAATCGGATATCCTTTTTCCAGCCATTCGTGAATATGTATGCACACCTGTTCCCATACATATTGATCCAGTTGAGTAATAAACCCGTTCTTTTCAAACAGCGGAATAAATTCTCCTGGTGACATAAAACCCCACTTTGGATGAATCCAGCGTACCAGTGCCTCAGCTCCTGCCATACAATTATTGTTTATGTTGTACTTTGGCTGATAGTACACAATAAAATGTCCCTCAGCCAAAGAGTTTTCCATTGAGCTGGTGATTGTTTTCTCACGCAATAGCTTTTCCCTGAGGGAATCGTCATACAAGGCGAAAGATTGGTCATACTGTCCTTTAATACTGTTTACTGCCAGCATTGCCCGGTCACACATTTGCTCCACTGGAACAGATCGGTCGGTAATCTCATAAGTACCCCATTTGAATGATATATTTTCTGCTCCTTCAAAAAAATCCGAAAATGATTTATTGAAATACTTTTGACGGGCAGCCCTTTCATTTTCCAGTTTGTCCAGATACAGAAAGCGATCTGCACCATAACGGCAACAGATTCCGTCCTCTCCCACCAGTTTCTGCATAACAACGGCAATTTCCCGCAACAGTTTGTCACCTGATTCAACACCAAAAATATCATTATAGAGCTTGAAGTTTTCAATATTGGAAAAGGTGATGGAATACTCTCCCTCAGGATCTGAATCCAGTTTTTCCCGCACTTTCTTGTAAAAGAACTCCTTATTGTAAAGACCGGTTAGCCGGTCAAACTTAATCTGATTAACCATAGCGGCATTTTCACGCAGTTTAATAAGACTTGCTACACGGTGAAGTATAACCTGAGGACGATATGGCTTTGGCACAAAATCTGTGGCACCGTGAGCCAAAGCAGCTACTTCGTCTGCTTCACTTCCGCTCTGCGTCATCACAATTACCGGAATCAGTGAAAGTTCTTCATCGTCCTTAATAATGTTCAAAAAGGTATAGCCGTCCATAACCGGCATTACCACATCAAGCAGTATCAGTGCAATTCTTCTCGAATGACAGTGCAGAACATCTAATGCCTCCTGTCCGGTTTCCGCTTCCAGAACCTGATACTCGTCAGACAGAATTTCACTTAGCATTGCACGATTCAATTCATTATCTTCTACAATCAGAATTTGTTTTTTCATAAATTTTAACAGGCACAGAAACCCACTTCATTCAGGTGGTGGGAGGAGTGTCTTCTCCTTTCCGGATTTTTTAATAGATGGTAATTTTTTTCTCCGCATATAGTGTAAAAAACAAAATACGAATAATTTTGCACAATAATTTAAACAGAAAATTGCCGATTAAGCTACTTTTTTTGTATCTGAATTTTTTAGACCGATTTGTATTTAATTTATATATTATACAGTTTAAGTATAACAAATTTCGTTAAATAAATCAATAATTATTTTCATTAAATAAAAAATCCTGTAAACGTATTTGCTTACAGGATTTATGGCGGAGAGAGGGGGATTCGAACCCCCGTGCGATTACTCGCAAACTGATTTCGAGTCAGCCCCGTTATGACCACTTCGATACCTCTCCGTATATTCAGTTTAAAAATTGCAACAACACTATTTTATATGTTTTAATGCAAAAAGTCAATACATATATTTATTAAATTTTGATTTTATAAAAAACCCGATAGCCGTTGAATTTATACGGTTATCGGGTTTTGAATATTATTTATTGTTTCGTGAGAAAACACAGCCACAAAAATTTTGTCTGTAAAGATTGAATTGTGCGGAGAGTTCTATTGAACGCTTGTAACCGCCACGCTTTTTAAAATCAGAAAACAGATAGGGAATGTTGTGTTCCGTGCTTAACTGTCTGCCAATTTCATTGAGTACGGCGGAATCCTTTTGCGGACTGATTGAAAGCGTTGTCGTGAAAAAATCAAAATTACCGTTTTTTGCGGTTTCAGCAGTTTTTTCAAGACGCATACGGTAGCATTTAAGACATCTTGCACCACGCTCAGCTTCATTTTCAAGACCTTTTGCCATTTCATAGAATTTTTGCGGTTCATAAGTGCCCTCAATGAATTTTACGTCAGGACACATTTCGGATATAAGACGCTTTTGTTCTTCGACACGATGACGGTATTCCTGTTCGGGAGAAATGTTCGGGTTGTAATAAAAAACCGTAATGTCAAAATATTTCGTCAGATATTCCAATACATAACTGCTGCACGGGGCACAACAACTATGAATTAAGAGTTTCGGGCGGATATTTTCAGCCGTTATTTGTTTAAGTGTTTTGTCGAGTTCAAGCTGATAGTTTATTTTCGGAGTTTGTTTCATAAAATATCACCGTTTAAAGCTGAGTGAGAATTTCTGATGGTTTGTCGGCAATAAATTCTGCACCGGCATCGGAAAGTTCCTTTTTCGGACGGAATCCCCAGCTTACCGCACAACATTTAAGTCCGGCATTTTGTGCTGTGAAAACATCAACATTGCTGTCGCCGATATAAAGACATTCGCTTTTATCAACACCGACTTCTTTAATAAGTGCAAGAACCGCTTGTGGAGAGGGTTTGCGTTCGTAATTATCACGCTTGCCCCATATTGTCGCAAATTTGTTTTCGGGGAAAAGCTTTTCAACGATAATTTTTGCAAATTCGTCGGGTTTGTTGGACATTACCGCATATTTAATGTTACGTTTGTCGAGTTCGTCGAGGACATCTTTTATTCCGTCATAAGGAACGGTTTTATCCATACAGTGTACATTATAATATTCGTTAAAATCCGCAAGAACCAGCTTTTTTTGCTTGTCTGTTGCCATTCCCTTTGGAATAACCATTGCCCTGTCGGCGAGGGAGGAAATTCCGTTGCCCACCATAAAGCGATATTTTTCACGGTCGTGCGGTTCAAAGCCGTTTTTCACAAGTGCATAATTCATTGCGTCGGCAAGGTCATAGAGTGAATTTACCAGTGTTCCGTCAAGGTCAAATATACATAATTTTGTCATTTCCTGTTATTCCTTTCTCTTTTTGCGAGTTTGTTATTTTTATCTGAAAATACTTTGTTTTGTTCGGACTGAGGCAAAGATGTGAATACTTTTTTGTTTTTGAATAAGAATATCAGTGCTATTGCGGCGGCAACTATAAGAACAGCAAATATACTGAAAATTACAATATCCGCTGTGTTCGGAACGGATATGTCAAATTTTACATCTGTTACGGCATTGTTCAGCCTTATGCAGTAAGTGCCTTTGCCGTCGTCTGAAAATTCTGCTGAACTTTCAGCGGCTGAATTTTCGCTTTTTGAACTTTTTTCGGCGGTGAGTGATTTTATAATATCTCCGCTCTGAACGGTAACATAATAATTAACAGGAGTATCGGCATTTTTGCCTGTAAGTATTGACGAAAAATCTATACTGTCGGTGAACTGCCTTAATGTACGCAAGGTCATAGACGGATTTGTGTAAGAATGTGATATATTGTTGTTATTGCCGAATATTGTTGAAATAACGGAATTTATCTCGGTGTCTGTGCCGCTGAATGTTATTGTACAGGTGTTTTGTGCGTTCTCGACTGACTGAACCGCACCAATATTCAGATTATCAAAATATGATTTTGTATAATCGGACGCTTCGTTGCCGCCTGTTGCAATATCATAGCGGAATGTTATTGATTTCTGTATAGTGTCGTTATCGGGAGAAGTGACTTTTATATCTATTGATGAGGCTGTGTATTGCTTGCCGTCGGTGATTTTGAGTTGGAGAAGTGAATCGGAATTTTTAATGGCGACTTTTTTGCCGTATATGTTTGTGTCAAGAAGGTCTGTTGCAGGAGTCCACTCACAATCCTTATAAATCATACATTCGCCGAGTTCGGCTGAACCGCTTACAGAATAGCTATATTCAACGGGAACATTACCGTTATTGTTTCCGACATAGTTTGAAAAATCAAGCGTTTCATAAAAACAGTTCTGTTCGGCAAGCGGTGTACTGCCCTTTGATTTATCCTCGTAGGCAATATCACTGTAAACTGAGCTGAGGAGTTTATTGGTGTAGCCTTCAAGTTCTTTGAGAGAAACATCAGTGAATTTTACTGTATAAAGATAGGCATTGTTTTCCAGAATCCAGTCGGCAGATGATGCGGAATTATCTGTAATATTTTTGAAATAGTCGGATACTTTGCTGCCGAGTTTATCAAATGTCGTCTGAGATATTGTGAAAATAAATGTACGGTCATAGACTGAATTTTTCTTGTTTACTGTATCAATCACGATTTTTTCGATAGGATAGCCCGAAAGATTATTGACTTTAATCATCGGTTCTGATGTATGAACATCATCACCTAATGCGGCGGTGGTTTTCGTTTCCTTTATATTAAAGTCAAAGCCGTCAAAATTTTCCTGTTTTGCACCGTCATAAATCCACTTCAAAAGCTGAGAACTTTCAAAGTTTTCTTCGATTTTCCAGCCGCTTGCAAGAATTGTATCGGGATTTGAAAAACTTACGGCAACCTGTAAGCCTGTTATGTCGTCAACTTTGTCGATATAATCGGTGGCGGAAGTGAATTTAAGCTGAAAACTGTAAGAAAAGCTGTCTTCGGAAATATTCTTTGTATAATCAAGCGAATCGGGACAGTATTTCTGAATTACTTTATCAAGATTTGTTTCCTGCTGAGAATTTGCGGGAATAATACTTCGTGGAAAAGTACAGACTATTGTGCGTTTGCCCGAAAAAGAACTGTCAACCGAAAGTGCCGTTTCAAGCGTTACATTTTCGGGTTCGGTTTTGTTACAGGCGGAAAAAATCATAATCGAAAGCACGGCAATAATCAACGCCGCAAGTTTTATATGTTTTGACAATACGATCACGTCCTGTCGGTGTTTTTTTATTATTTTACTATTTTACTTTAATAATGTAAAGAGTTTCAAAAAATATTCCAAAATCTTCAAATTAATATATAGTAACGCTAATGTTTACAGGAAATTACAAAAAAATATGTGCAAAATGACTTGACGATAATATAATGTAATGGTATAATGAAAAAATAATACAGGTGAAAGTATTTTAATGGATAAATTTTCCAAATAATAATTTATTTAATTTAACGATTGACTTTATTATCAAAAAATGATATGTTATGTATATATATTGAACGGACTGTTATATTATTTTGTATATATTTAAATAAAAAATAATCGTATATAAAAATATCACCATAGTTTTGGAGGTAGAAAGTTATGACAACAATCAAGAAAAAAATTATTTCAGTCGTTGCACTATTATGTACTGTTATGCTTTTGATAGGTATTCTGCCGACAAGCGTGTTCAGAAATAATAACGCAAGTGCGGCAAGCACAGGTTGGACGGTTTATTTTGACGGAAGTAAAACGGCTTGGTTTAACATAGATTTAAACACTGGTCAAGATAACGGTGGTAAAGCATATATAAAAGTCAATAATAGTGGCGGTTGGCAAGAGATGACACTATTATATGGAGCTATATATGAATATAAACTTACAAGTGAACCGTCAAAAATACAATTTGCTCGTGGTACAAGCAGTTCGGATAACGATATATATGGTTCTACTACAATTTATAGTAATGATTTTAATGAACAAAACAATTACTTTTATGTTGGTTCTGAATGGAATGGCGATAAAGATAGTCAAAGCAACAGAGGTACTTGGACAACAGCTAAAAAATACTATTTCGATACATATAATAATGATACTGGCAGTTATAATGGTTGGAGTGTAAGCTGTAATATGTACGCTCACGCATTTAATGGTTCAACGACGAATACAGGTTCTCCAATATTGATGAAAAAAGAAACAGGTATTACATCAGAAAATGGAGGAACTATTTGGAGTGTTATAATTGGTGGTGTTTATAGTGATTTAATGTTTGTAAACAAAGAAAGTTGGGGTAGTAGTAAAGCATATGAAACAGAATCAGTATCTTTAAGTGAATATTCATCTTATGAAAATCCTTGTTTTTATTTAGATGGTGGATATGTTCAAGGTGTAGGTCAAAAAACACTTGGTTGCTATGACCTGTCTGTTTCAATCGCCGGTAAACAAATAAACTTCCGTGATATGACAGGTACACTGACAGGAAATATTACCGCAGTGTTCAGCGGTGATAGTATTGCTGATAAAACTGAAACATTCGCAAGTGGTGGTTCAGTTAATGTTCCTAATGATGAGAATAATACACCATATACAAAAGTAGAGTTTAAAGATACAAACGGAAACTCTCTTGGTAAATATAACCTCTTTAATGACAGTACAGACTCTGAATATACAGCAGTAGAATATAACGAAACAAGTCGCAATACATTTTTCTATGGTGCAACTGAAAAAGCTGACAACACAAAGGTTTCTTATTGGGGAACATTGCCAACGGGTAGCGGTACAATAACAGACCAAAAACTTTATCTTGATGATTCTATTTTCCCTACAAGCGGCACAGAACCAACAATTCAATTCAATAGTACAAGTGGTGCATTTACTATTGGTCAAGATGGTGGTACAGCTGAAACTGCATACAGCTATAATATATCAAGCATTAGTACAAACGATATAATTACTGTTACATATAGTGGTACTAAATATCACTTTATGTGGAGTGATACTGATAACAATATGCTTACTGTAAGCAGTGATATAGCTACTGTTTCAAGTGTATATGGAAATTCTAACACAATATATTTTGACGCAACACTTTCTAAGTTGTCATACGCATATGTTGATCATAGTGCGTCAATGCCATCATACAATAATGATAAAATATATGTTCAATTAAAAAATTCTTCAACTAATGCAATTACAACTAGACCAATGACGCTTGCAACAAAAACAATAGGTTCTAATAAATGGAATGATGTATATAAAATTGACTTATCAGATTATGATTTTAACACTTATGATAAAATCATATTTTATAGTACAAATGATGGAAGTTGGGTAAATGAAACCACCAGTAAAGCCAGCAGAACGGTTGAATTAGATTTACCTAAAAACACCAATAAAACTTGTTTTTATGCGGATTCCAGTGATGACTGTATTTATAATAACGGATACCGTGACGGTTACTGGGGCAAGCCTTATACAATCCGTGACGCTGAAAAAAATAAAACAGGTAAAGATGTAGTTGATATAAAAACAGGTACTTTTGTTGAAGATCAAAACAAAATGTATATAAATTCTACATTTTATGATTACTACACCGACTATGAACTCAACGGCAATAACAGAGATGAGTATGGAGTTTCTACGGGAAAGTCACATAGAAACTATGTTAATTTCCGTCAGTTCGACCAGGCTTTGAGTGACTATTATGAAAATAAAAATGTAAGTGTTAATGACGCAATTTATACAGGTCATTTTCAGCCAACATATAGTAACTGGGGCTGTCCGTTTAATGCGATAGCAGGTACTATGGGTTTGTATGGTTGGAATAATAATTATAACATATTTATTTCTAATAACAACTCTAATGTAGATTCTGATGGTAATGTAAAGACAGGTTCTGACGGATACTATAAGTATGCAACACAGGGAATTGTTAATAATACATTGGATAATGGCATATTAAAAACATACGACGGTGAAGCCGCTTCTCCATACTTTGATGAAGATTTTTTGAGTAAAAACAACAGTAAGAATACTAAATTAGGTGAAGTTTATCCAAATGTTGCTTTTCCGTTCACTAAAAAAGATGTATTTAACGAGGGTGTTGATTATTGGTGCTTTGACAGTGCAAAAACAACCCTTGCAATGCAACAGGATATAACAACAAACAGATATTACCTTGAAGACCATACTAACGATGATGATAAAAACTGGAGTAGAAATGTAAATAGTACAGGAACGTATGATGGTACAGATGGTGTTTCTACTACATACGGTTTCTTCCCGTTTAACTATGGCGATAAAAAATCAACCGATAATGCCGCTTCTACATACAATTATGGTTTCGGTACAAAGCTTGAATTTAATTTCCGTCTTGAAAATGGTGGTAAGGTTCTTAATAACAATGGTCAACCGATAAGTACCAAGTTCCTGTTCTCAGGTGACGACGACGTATGGGTATTCATTGACGGTCAATTAGCACTTGATGTTGGTGGTGACCATGGACAGGTTACAGGTATGTTGGATTTTGCTGAAAAAACGGCTTATGTAAGCCAAGTAAAAAAATCTGCCAACAATAGTAGCAATTTGTCCGGCACAGATTTAAAAAAATCTATAACATATAATTATGACGGTACTTCTGAAACATACAAATTCTATCAATCAAGTACTTTTGAAATGAACGACTCAAATACGCACACTCTCACAATGTTCTATATGGAACGTGGTATGTGGGAGTCAAATATGAAATTAGCATTTAATACCACTATTGATACACAGCTTGATGTTGAAAAAGAAGTAGATATGTCAAATGTTGATGAGGAGATTAAAAATGCAATTTCTGCTAATGTAAATGCTCTTGATTTCAACTTTGACATCAGAAGTGCAGATGTTGAGGACGGTCATGTTGTTGTAAATGATTGTACATCAATAGATCAAAAATATGTTAAATATGGTGATCAAACAAAGCTTAGTTTGGCAAGCGGATATGATAATCAAACTTCTTCAGCTATACAATGTATTCTTGACAATGTAGGTACTGGTGGAGATTATGGTTCGACATTTTATTTTAATCAAACACTTGAAACTGAAGGTTTGTATCCTGTTAATTTAAATAATGTTGACTATTTTTATTTCTATGTTAAGTGCAATAGTCTTTCAGAAGGTAATATTGGGGGGCTGAATCTACGTATTACATTGCAAGATACCAGTGATCAATACTTGTATAGTGGTGGTTATAATGGATTTGATAGTGGTAAAGGTTGGGTTGATTTTTTAACCTATGATAATGAGCATAGCAATAAGATTAGTAAATATAATGAATGGACAGAAATAAGAATAGACAAAGCAAAACTGCTAAATTCAATAAACAATAATGACTTTGATACAAGTCAGGTAAAAGCTATAACCGTTACAAGCAACTACAAGGGTACATTTGTTTTTGATGATTTCGGCTATATCTCAACAAAAAAAACTTGGAATATGTTGGAGTCTGTCGGTAGTAAAGAGTACACCCTTAACGCTGATACAGCAACAAACACTACTAATAACGGCAGTTTTACCCTTAAAAATAACAATATCGCTCATTTTGTAAATCAGTTTGATAAAGGTGTTGCTTTGAGCGTACACGAGGGAGAAACTTTTAACGGTGGGACTAATATGTCAAGTCTTTTCTCTACAAAATGGGAGCTTTACAGAGGACAGGTAGTTGAAAAAACAGGAACAGATTATTACACTGATGACGGTGATACTTCGACTCCGGAAAATTCATTTCTGTTTCTTGGTACAACGGCTACACCTGATAAGGTAAAGTTTATCAATGAGATGAAAACTGCAACTATTACCATAAATAAGCAGTTGAAAAATGCCAATGGTCAGAATTTAACTGTTAATGAAGATAAGACGTTTAATTTTACAGTTAATTTCAGCAATGTTGGCGGTATAAATCTTGCAAATCAAAGTATCACTAAAACTGTAAGCGTAACAGTGCCAAGTGGTCGAAGTTCCGCCTCTGTTGAGATAACGGGTATTCCTGTCGGAACAACCTATACTATTGTGGAAACGAACAGTAGTGGTTATGATGTTGGCTATGCTTATGGTACAGGAACAATTATTGATGGTTCAACCAAAAAACTTAACAGTGATACAACCGTAACAGTAACAAACACAGAACAGCGTCAAGTAGGCGAATTGATACTTACTAAGCAAGTTTATGTTGCTACGGGTACAGTATCTGACGACGACAAAAATAAAAAATTTGACTTTGAGGTTGAACTTACAGGTACAGACAGCTTTAATATTTCTACCTATGTAAACAGCATAAAGTATCGGACAGGTACAAATAATGGTTCTACTGTAAATTGGGGTTCAGATACCGCTTTTGCTGATAATACTTGGACAGCTAACGGTAATAAAATAACGGCGACTATTAAGGTTTCCGAGAATATCCCTATAAAGATTGTAAATATACCTTATGGTACAACGTATAAAGTTACTGAAACGGAGGATAGTGGTTATACATTAGTTACACTAACTAATAACAATGGCACTATATCAACAAATACTACAACTGTCACTATAACAAACATAAAAAAAGAAGTGACACATTCGCTCACTGTACGTAAGGTTGATGGTGCAGATACAAGACACAGTCTTCCAGGTGCTCAGTTTACACTGAAACAAGGCGAATATTATGTACCAATCACAAGAGTATCAGACGGCAATTACAAGTATGATACAAGCAATACAACAGTATCTTATCTTGTTACCGATAGCGGCGGTTCATTTACCATAACAGGCTTGCCTAATGGTACATACACTCTCACAGAAACCCAAGCACCAAGCGGATATTTAATGAATAGTAATGAATATACCATTACATTTGGCGTTGATGAAAATGGTACTGGTACGTGTTCTTGTAAGATCGGTACAGAAGATACTGACATTAATTACGATAACGTTAACAATACAGCTACTCTGACAGTAACAAACCGTCAGATTGTCCTCCCGTCAACAGGCGGTACAGGTTCAGGCATAAACATTGTGTTTGTGGGCATTGTGCTTGTGCTTATTGCCAGTGCAGTATTTGTAATTGTGAACAGAAAGGCTGTTTTCAGAAAGAAACATTAACATAAATAAACAAAATATCCAAAAAATATAAAAAAACTCTTGAAAAACCGTATTATTTATGTTACAATTATCAAAAGTTCAAAAATGGGCATTATATTTCAAAGAAATTCAGGAAGGAGGAACATTAAGGGCAGAGCAGTCCTCTGGTTGCAGTGTAAACATTCACAGCGGAACACCATAACGGTTAGGGGAAGATTTCTTAATCGGCTCAATGCACAATGTGCATATAAAACAGTCAAACATACATCTTGCCGCAGATGTGCGTAACGGTAGGCTGTATTATAAAACATTCGCACAAAAAACAATAAACTATAAAAGGTGGTTAAAATCATGAAAAAAAGCAAAAAATTCCTTAAAGTCCTCAGTGCCACAGCTATCGCAGCAATAATGGCAACAACTATGGCATCAACAGCAGCTTTTGCGGCAGTTGCTACACCTACACCTCAAAACATAGCTGTAAAATCTTCAAGCACAGCAACTGTTACTGGTACATGGAAAGCATATAAAGTAGCAACAGCAACTGTAGATGGTAATGTTTATAAGTATGAGTGGGTAGCAGGTCTTAGTGATTTTGTAACAGATTTGCCTGACATGAATACACTGTCAGGATATAGTGACGAACAAGTAAAGGCTTTTGCAGTTAAACTTACAAAGGCATTCAAAGATACAACTAAAACAAATTCTTCTGGACAAACTTTAGGTGCTACTATTGTTCCTAAGACTGGTAGTATAGGTGAAACAAAGCAAGATTTTGATCCTGGTTATTATCTTATTGTTACAGAAGATGCAGCAATAGCAAAAGGTACTACTGGTGAAAAAGAAGGCGTTATAATTGACCCTGTTCTTAGAGAAGTTTCAAGCAAGGTTACAGGCGATGTTACATTGAAATATAGCACAATTTCTGTTGATAAGGCAATAACTGGCATTGATGTTGGTTCATATGATATATCAGGCAACATAGCAGAAGGTACTGCTGGTTCTGTTGTAAATTATAGCATTACAACAACTTTACCTGAATATGATACTACTTTAACTGCTGGCACAAACATTGAAGACTTTGTAATTACTGACCAGCCGTCAGCTAATCTTACAATAAATAATGATATTGCTGTTACAGTAAATAACACACCAGTTTCTGCAACTTCTGGTGAAACTAAAACTTATACATTAACATCTTCTAATAGTACAACAGATGGCTATGCTCCTGGTAAGAATGGTGGTACTGGTTTTAATATTGTGTTTGATGATGACTATGTTCTTGCTCATAAAGGTGAAACAGTAGTTGTTACTTTCACTGCAACTATCGCAAAAACTGCTGAACTTGAAACAGCTACACCTAACGATGTAAAGCTTACATATGGTAACGACTTCTCAACTGGTGGCGGAAAGAAAGAACTGACAGATGAAACAGATGTTTTCAGAACAGAACTTAATGTTTTCAAGAAAGATTCTAACGGAGATGCTCTTGCAGATGCAGGATTTACTCTCTACTCAACTGAAACATTCACAGATGAAGCAACACAATACAAAATAGCTGAAACTATTTTTGGCGAAACTGAAACATACTCAATAGATGCTAATGGTCTTGTATATAAGACAAGCGATACAAATAAGACTGTCTTAAATGATAAAATGGCAGATGAGAAAGTTACAACTGCAACTGGTAAACTTAGCTGGGACGTTCCAGCCGGAAAATATGTACTTCGTGAAACCACTCTCCCGGGAAATAATTACAGGGCACAAGAAGATGTAGCTCTTACAATTACAGCTACTCCTGATACTAATAAGACTTCATATACATATGAAAAGACTAATTTTACAGACAATAATACAAATACTGTAGATATTACAAACTATGAAGGTTCATCACTCCCAGGTACAGGTGGCGTTGGTACAACAATGTTCACAATCGGCGGTATCGCTCTTGTAGTAGTTGCCGGCGGTATGCTTACAATCTATATGAAGAAAAGAAAAACAAGTGAAGAAGAATAATATTATCTTTTGAAGTTGTTTCTTTGACTTTTTGACAATCCGCTGTCGCTCACTGATGTGGGCGACAGTGGGTTTTCCGAAAGGCTCGGTCACTACGGGCGAACCTTTCGGAAAGCTTTGTGAAAGGAAAGCTGATTTTGAAACGCAAAAAAACTAAACAAACACTGATACTATGCCTGATAGCACTGGTTTTCTTTACAGGTGTTGCCGCAATACTTTATCCGTCTTTCAGTAATCTGCTTTCACTGTTTACCGCTAATACCACTATTGCACAGTATAAAGAACAGGTAGAAAAAATGCCTGAAAACGATATTCAGGATATA